>JAHJGX010000252.1 GCA_018824205.1 bacterium | reverse complement strand
TCTCAATGTTGCATCGGTTTGATAATATTTTAGAAATTTCTTTGAACGCTTCTTCAATAGTTTGAGACTGTTCAATATCGAGAATTTCACAGTTTTTAATTAATTTGTCAAAACGGTCTGCAAGGATTTTATCCCGTTCGATGATTATTTCACGCAACTCGTTTTCTAAAGTCTTGGAATGTAATTCTTTGGCGGTAATGCGCTCAACTACATGCATCAATGCCGATGTACGGCTGACTCTTTTTCGGGCGTATCCAAAATAAATAATGCCACCAAAGAGAAGAAACAACATGCTGATTAAAATTGGGATTAGACCCATTTCAATCAGTAGAAATCCGTATGAAAGCAGAGCAACTATCGGTGTAAACGGATAGAGAGGAGTTTTAAATTTAGGTCGGTAGTTCTGGATTTTACTCTCCCGCATGATAATGACGGAAATATTCACCATCATAAACAGAATGATCATCAGGGTTGATGCGGTTTTAACAAGGTCTTCTATTCGTAAAAACAGTATGACTGCAATCATGAATCCGCTGGTAATCAGAATCGATATTACCGGAGTTTTCAGCCGTGGATGGACTTTTCCAAAGAATTCCGGCAGCAGTTGATCCCTGCTCATGGCTAATGGCGAACGGGATGCGGCCATTATACCGGCATTTGCGGTAGTAATAAATGCTGTCATTGCTGCAATACTCAGGATAATCAAACCGGGAGTGCCCATTATTTCTGAAGCGCCCAGCGAAAGCGGTATCAGCGAACCGGAGAGTAATTTGCCGTCAGTAATGCCGACAGTAACACCAATTGCAAGAACATAAAGTAACGTCACCACCAGATAGGATAAAATCATCCCCAGGGGTATGTTTCGGGAAGGATTCTCAACTTCTTCGGCGATACTGGCTACTTTGGTCAATCCTCCAAAGGATACGAATACCAGCCCGGCAGTGGAAACAACCGACCATAAACCGTTTGGCATAAACGGGATATAGCGGTCCGGTTGAGTTGCAATAAATCCCCTGCCTATATAAAGGACCAGAATAATGATGAGTGTTACCACAAGCAGAACCTGCGTATGTCCGGTCATTTTTACACTGGACAGGTTAAATATGGTAAAAATAAGACAGGCCGTAATTGCGATCAATTTTATCTCATACTCTGAAATATCCGGTTTGATTAATACCGCGAATGCGCCGATTCCAACCAATGCAAATGCGCTTTTCAGACTGATGGAAAACCAGTTCGCAAATCCGCCGAAAATTCCCAAAACCGGCCCCATACTCCTGTCGATAAAGAAAGTTGTCCCCCCTGCTTTTGGCATTGCCGTGGACAGCTCGGCTTTTGCCAGCATGCTTGGAATGATGAGCACTGACGCCAGCATATAGGCCAAAATCATGGCGGGCCCGGAAATAGCATAGGCCAGCCCCGGTAAAACAAAAAGCCCCGAACTGATCATAGCGCCGGTTGAGATTGCGAAGACGTCGATTAAGCTTAGTTCTTTTTTTAGTGCCATGTGACCTTATACTTTGGCTAAATATATCAATAAGCGCCCTGATACTAAAGAATTATTTTTAATTGAGGTTCATCATTTCTCTGGTTGCAGGATTACATAACTCTCGTTCCGTGGCTCCTGCTGATATTCATGTTTAACATTTCCGCGATAAAAAATAATCTTTGATGGATTCGTAAAAAGAGAAAAATATGTCATTCTTGAACGAAGTGAAGAATCTCCATTATATTTTTCGTAAAGGAATTAGAGATTCTTCGTTATCACTCAGAATGACACCTACGGGACTTTTTACGAATCCATCATCTTTGACTTTATAAAATCAAGATATTACATTCCATGCAAATGGAACTGCGAAATCCGGATTCGTAAATTAGTTTTAAGTCTGTCCCTTATTACGTAAATAATTCCGGATTTGTTCCTGTTTAGATAAAGTGTAAATACAATGATTTTAATGTCTCCGGAAAAGATCTATTACTCCGGAATGAATTTTAACGACCGGGAAACGAAAATAAATGACTGGATAATGAATTCGGATGATTGGATGGTGAAAATAAATGATTGGATGGTAAAAATAAATGACCGGATGGTGAAAATAAATGACTGGATTATGGTTTCGGATGACCGGATGGTGAAAATAAATGACCGGATTATGGTTTCGGATGACCGGATGGTGAAAATAAATGACTGGTTTATGGTTTCGGATGACTGGATAATGAAAATAAATGACTGGATGGGGAAAATAAATGACCGGATTATAAAAATTTATGATTGGAAAATGAATTCGGAGCTGTCATTCAAAGTTGTGAATCATATCAACATGGAATCGGAAACAGCTGTTTTAGCGACGGGGAAGTATGGAATAAAATGGAATTGAATACCTATTATTATCAATCGGAAAAGGGCTTTGCTGTGATTTTCAACGAATTTTCAGTATTCGCAGACGCAGCGGAATCCGTATTGATGAAGAATATATTTGTTTCTCCGGTATGGAAAAATCGGGGCGCGGGTTCGCCGGCAACGAACTCGTGGGGTCAAACGCCATAAAAAAAGACAGGAGGAGAGAATATGTCTAAGGCTGTCGATAGAAAAATTCAGGATGCGCAAAACCTGGAACCTGTGGCTAATAAGTACCAGGGCGATCTCGCTACGGCAGGGATCAGCCCGGAATTTTTGGCTGATTATCACGCCAGGCTTGAAACCGTTATTGCGAAAGATGTGGCGCAGAAAGAGGCGATGACAAAAAAGAATTCTGCGACACGATTGCAGAATTCGGTGCTGAAGCGATGCTATGCCGCTCTTAAAAAGGTCATTAATATAGCCAAATCTGCTTATGTGGATGATCGGGAAAGGCTAAAGGAATTCCATATTGGAGGGAAATCAGTCAAAGGTGTGAGCGCTGCATTGGCGGAAATGGCGTATATGAAAAATGCCGTGAACAATCACATGGACGAACTGGGTCAATGGGGCGCTAATGCAGCGCTTTTGACCGAAATCGATACATGTATCCAGGAATTGAAAGACGCCGATAACAGCCAGGAAAACGCTAAGAACCTGCAGGTTGTAGCTACAAATGAACGCGACCGGGCCGTCGCCGCGCTGGAAAAAGCAAAGTTCAGAATCCGTAAAGCCGCCGAAATTATCTTTGCCGATAATGCGGACGTCCTGAAAGAGTTCGAAACTACGCTTGCCTGACAGAAATCGAACCGTTGGTCCTTCTGCGCGGGGCCGGGAATCGTACCGGCTCCCGCGGGGAAGGGGAGAGAAATGGTAAATGTTAAATGGTGAATGCTGTGGTGGTTGGTGGAGTAATGGGAGTCGCCCTGTCGTGAGGCTGTTTCATCAGGTCTTGACAATAGGATAATGAATGACTAAAATAGGCACAAATGAATAGAAATTCACAAAACAGGTTAAAATTTTTGTCTATAGTAGAAAAAGAAACATTATCAGACAGGAAAAGCTGTCTATAAGCGGTTATCCAAGTCGCTCATGTATATGTTATTTTTAGGAATGAAAAACGATGGTAAATGGTAAAAGAAAAATATAAACAATTGTTTTTATCTCGCCAATTTGGTAGTATCAGAACAATGAATATATACAAACGTTGTGCGACATTGTTTATCATTATTGGAGGATAATATGACTAAGAGATTGTTGATTTCTATTTTGATAGTTTTTATTTGCTTCCCAATTAATAGTTTTACTCAAGAAAAAGATTCCGTACTAGCTGAGATCGAAGCATTAAAGAAATCTTATATAGCAGGAAATATAGAAAAATCTCTATCAATATTGAGTGAAATTGAAAAGTTACTTAGAGAAAAGCACACAGTAGGAGAAGAAAAGCCTTCTAACTTGCTGCCTTTAATGGACGTGTTAAATCAGGAGTCACTTGTAAAACTAAGATGGCTTTTATCAATACGTTGGGCTCCAGCAGAGGATCGTCCGAAAAAGAAAGAGGATGTTTTAAAAGACATGAGTTCTTTGAATCAATATAAACCCGTGAAAGACGAAAGAAATGAGCAAATTGCTGAATATGAGTTGATATCAAAATATCAAAACGAGATTAAAAAGCTATTTGATCACTTTGGCCTTATTGGCCTTAATCTTGGTTTATTCCTTTACCACGATAAGGAGCTTCCTATTAGGTTAGCCAATATTGATGGTAAGATCTGTTTGCTTATTACAAAGGTTGCTACTGATAATGTATATAATACTCTCCGTACTACTGCCAAAAGTAGAGCTGCGAAAGTACTAACTTCCAGTATCTTGCCATCCCTTCAATATTTCTATAATTCGTTCAAAGATACCGACATAGCATATTATGGTATGATTTTTTCTTATGGAAGCAAGGATTTCCTAGACAAGTCTGTTGCTCTAAATTTGATGGCTGAAGCACTTTGTTTGATAATATCTAAAGATAATTGCAGAAAATTTGTTAACGGAGAAATTACAGAAACGAACCTGCTTGATAGCTCTTATATATACATTAGCGATAGAGATACGACAATTGGATTTAAAAGAATTGAGGTAAAAATTGAATGATGAAAATGTACAACAACGCCGCACAACAGCGTGTTTCGCAAGGGCTAAAGCCAAATTGCTCCCTCCGGTCGCAACATCGTAAACACGCCACACGTTGAGAACAAAAAATAAAAAACCACATAACGATCGCATTCACCCGCTATACGTCGTCCGTTATGCTTTTGGCTTAATTCAAATTATGAGTGGTCGTGTAATGAAAATCCATTGGTCAAAGCACTTTAAGCGTTTATCTGATACCATACAGGCCCAGATCGAGCGTGCTCGTGCTGGAGCAGATCATGCTACAATCAAGGGTACATGCCTTGAGGTTATCGTCCGTGATACCCTTAGAAAATACCTGCCCAGCTATTTCAAGGTGGGAACAGGCCAAGTGGCAAACAGTGAGGGAAAGCTAACTCCTCAATTGGATGTTGTAGTCTATGACGGCAACGCATTTCCCCATTTGGCGGTTAATGAGGATTCGTCCATAGTTATTTGCTGTGAGAGCCTTCTCGCTACAGTTGAATGCAAGATACCCCCTCCCAAGAAACTTGACCTCAAAAAACATTATGATCGCTTCTGCATGGTCGAGTCTGAGCGGCACAGTAATTTTCAAGATCCAGAACTGAAGGCTGGATACTTTGTTCTAATCTACGAGTCCTTTCAACCGGAGTTGGATTCGTTTGAGGACAAGGAAAGAAGTATTGGTTTTTATTCTCTACAGGCCAACAAATCCTGGTGGAGTGAGTATGGTCAGCAGACTTTTGTCCAACACGACGCCAAGGTTCTCGAACGCTTTTTTGAGAATATCCTCTTGGACTGTATGCGCAGAGGCCAACTTGAGATAGGGACTTTCGAAGATGCCTATCAAGTGATTAAAACCTATCTTGGTTGGTAGCAGAATTTTGTATATCACGTTATGTGGACTAATACTTCTTTAGCACTTTTAGGAGAAGAATTATGCATCAATTGACAGAAAATATGACGGTCTCTGTCGCAGCATAAAACAGTGCTTGATTTTGAAAGGATTGCTAAATATCTTCAAGTGAAATAAAAGCGCAGCCTGGAATGATGAAAAGAACGGCAAATAAATGTTATTAATCAATATTTCACAGATAGCGATTATCAGAAACAATAAAAAGATTGGAGATTATTATGTGTAAAGATAACATTACTTTTGAACAGAGGCCATTTAAAGATATCGCGTGTTGTATAAACGTAGGAGATAAAGGTCCAGTAAAAATTGAGATAGGCGATGAAGTTGTCCTCTATCTAGATAATGACCTTAACTCAGATAATGATATTTATGTCCAAGTAACTGATATTGACCCTGAAAATCACATAACGGGTATAATAAAGAAAGCAAACAGATATAGAGTTAAAGAATTAAAAAGGGGTGCCATGCTAAAGTTTGAAGAAATCAATGTGTTCCGATTTGCTAATTTTAAAAAAGATCGTGAAAGGTAAGTATAAAACAATTTTGTTAAAAATTTAAATAATTTAGGGAAACCGATGAAAAAAGTTGGAATTGTATTTTTGCTTTTAATTATCTCCTCGTTTTTAGTAAATGCCGGTACAATAAATGTTCCTGATGATTATTCTACAATCCAGGCTGGATTGAATGCTGCTGATTCAAGCGATACAGTGCTTATACAACCAAGCACATACTATGAAAATATCTTCTGGCCCGATAAAAATGGAATAAAACTGATAAGTGCAGGTGATGCAAGCAATACTATTATTGATGGTGGTGAAAATGGTAGTGTAATTTACATGAACCCCGCTTCTGCTTCAATTGATTCTTCTACAATGATTATTGGTTTTTCAGTAACTAATGGAGGAAATGTTTCAAATGGTGGTGGTATATTTATTAAAAATAGCAGTCCAAAATTATTAGAATTATCAGTAAAAAAGAATGTTGTTTCTGAAAAGGGCGCTGGGATTTATTGTTATGATTCATCACCAGTAATAACAGAAGTAACTATTTCAGGAAACTCAGCAGGAACTGGTGGAGGTGGAATATTTTGTGATAACAATTCATCGCCAATATTAAAAGATGTAACAATTTCAGTTAACTCAGCAATTAATGGCGGTGGAATTTATTGTGATAACAATTCATCGCCAACATTAATAGATGTAACAATTTCAGATAACTCAGCCAGACTTGATGGTGGCGGGATTTACTTTAAAAATTCATCAGGAACAATAAAAGATGTAATGATTTCAGGTAACTTTGCTAACGCTACAAATCCACCTCACGCTGGTTATGGTGGGGGGATTTATTGTTACTGTTCATCACCAACATTAACAGATATAATTATTTTAGATAACTCAGCAAGTTCTGGTGGTGGTGGAATTTATTGTGGTAATTATTCATCGCCAACATTGACAGAAGTAACTATTTCAGGCAACTCAGCAGGTACTGGTGGTGGTGGAATATTTTGTGATAACTATTCATCTCCAACATTAACAGAAATTACTATTTCAGGAAACTCAGCAAGTTATGCTGGCGGAATTTTTTGTAATAACCAATCATCTCCAACATTAACAGATGTAACTATTTCAGGAAACACAGCAAGTTATGGTGGTGGAATTTATTGTATGAACTATTCATCTCCAGCAATAACAGATGTAACTATTTCAGGAAACTCAGCATATATTGGTAGTGGTAGTGGTTATGGTGGCGGAATATTTTGTGATTCCAATTCATTTCCAACATTAACAGCAGTAGCTATTTCAGGTAACTCAGCAATTAATGGTGGTGGAATTTACTGTAGTAACTATTCATCACCAATATTATCAGAAGTCACGATTTCAAGTAACATAGCAGATAATGGTGGTGGAATTTATTGCACTAGTTCTTCTCCAAATTTATCAAAAATAACCTTTTTTGACAATTCCTCTCTTAAAGGCGATGGGATTTATATAGAATCAGGAAATCCAATAATAGATTACTGTAACTTTGCTAATCAGAATTATTCAATTTATAATAAAGATAATTCTGTTACTATTGAAGCAACAAATAATTGGTTCGGTAATAGTTTGGGTCCTTATCATCCTACCCAAAATTATAACGGTCAAGGAGATACTGTGAATGCTTTTGTAAATGTAACTCCCTGGCTTACAGAGCCTGATACAGCCGCTCCCCCAATTCCAGTACAAAATCTGCAGATCAGCTCAATTGGAAATGATTTTATTAAGCTTTCCTGGGATCAAAGTCCTTTAGGCGATATATCCGGATATAAAATTTGTTATAAAACGGATGCTTCTGAATTTTTCTATACCGATACAATTGATGTTGGAAATGTGACTTCTTATTCTTTATCCGGTTTATCAGCAGCTTCGACTTACTACATCGCTGCTATTTGTTATGATACAGACGGTAATGAAAGTTGGTATTCTTCTGAAGTATGTGCATCAGTTCCATTTGTAGGATTGCAGTCAAATGGCGAAAATGTACCGGGTAAATATTCATTATCACAGAATTATCCGAATCCTTTTAATCCAACGACAACATTCAGATATGACATTCCGAAAGCATCTAATGTGACTCTGACTATTTACAATATGAATGGCCAGATAGTCGAAAGACTCGTTAATCAGAAACAGGAACCTGGATTCTACTCTGTAAATTGGGATGCTCTGAATGTAAGCACTGGCGTCTATATCTATAGAATTCAGGCTGGATATTTTCAGCAGGTACGAAAGTGCTTGCTAATTAAATAAGCCCTAACAAATAAGGATTGATACGACAATACTGTCGGTATCAATCCAGGGTCCAGGAAGCCCGGATTTCAGCGATATATTAAAGGATGTCGGTTTGTGTTTATAGAGGGAGATGTTTTAGAGGTAAATTTATAAATTAATGAGGTGGGCAACCTTTTCTACATGGTCACTCATCTCATGTCCGTTAGATTCTTAAGAGCAGGGAGATAGTCTTGAATAAAATTTATGTCGAAGAAAGAGAGATAACGCCTTCTAAAATTGTATGTGTGGGGCGAAACTATATTGAACACATAAAAGAATTGGGTAACGAAGCGCCGGATGAAATAATTATATTCATTAAGCCCAATTCCTCAATTTCTAATAAACTTGTTTCATTTCATTCAGAACAACTTCACTATGAAGGAGAGTTGTCATTTCTTTTTGAAGGTGGCCGGTTTTCATCGGTTGGATTCGGTCTGGATCTTACCAAAAGAAAGTTACAGGCCAATTTAAAAGAAAAAAGATTGCCATGGGAGAGAGCAAAGGCTTTTAATGGTTCAGCTATATTTAGTAAATTTGTCAGCATTAGTGACAGCAATGCGTTCTTATCTTTAAGTCTAAAAATCAATGAAATAACTGTACAGTCAACCGATATAAACCACATGATCCATAAGCCCGACGAGATTCTTACCGAGATATTAACTTTTATGACTCTAGAGGACGGAGACATTGTAATGACGGGAACCCCTGGTGGTGTTGGTGTTGTGAATTCAAGTGATGTATTTGTAGGTCATGTATATGAAAATGGTAAACCGATCGTGAGCGCCACCTGGATAGCCGAATAGGAATCTAATCAAGCGGGAGTTGCCCGTCTGTGAAGGCGGGGGTGAGAGCAAACTTCTGTGTTTTCCTTGCAGCGATGGTCGACATGGTAAGGAAGTCATACGCAAATATATTGAGTGCAGGGCAAGGAAGACACAGGACAAGCGGAGCTTGCATTACCCTGTTAGATGTTCTTTTCACTATCTAATAGGGTAATGGTTCGTAGGGATTACTGTTCCAGCCACTGCCGCCCGATATAAATGCACAGTATTTCCATAAATTTTGTTTTAACTCCCGATCAAATTGTGTTATCTTTTTGACAAGTAGGTAATACAAAGGTGCATAATGGATACATTGACTCTAAAAATACCGGACGTTCTAAAAGAAAAACTTAAAACTTATTCCAGGCGTGTCGGCTTGAATAAATCAGAAATTGTGAGAAACGCCTTACTGGAATACTTTAACAGGGATGGTTTGGAAAAACAGGGTACATTTTATGATTTGGCCAGGGACCTCGCCGGAAGTGTGAAAAACTCATCTGATCTTTCAACAAATAAGAATTATCTTTCCGGATATGGGCAATGAAGCCTGATAGAATAATCATTGATACCGGACCGATACTAGCATTTTTAAATAAATCAGATAAATATCATGATTGGGCGTTAATGCAATTTTCTCAATTAATTCCTCCATTTTTTTCCTGTGAATCCGTATTTTCGGAAGTCTGTTTTCTTTTAAGGAACACAAATAATGGCCCTTAAAATGCATTGAAATTAATTGAGCGGGAATTAATTCAAATGCCTTTAAAACTTAAGGACGAGATTAGTTTAGTTGAAAGTTTATTGGATAAATATAAAAACATTCCTATGTCTCTTGCAGACGCCTGTTTAGTGAGAATGAGTGAACAAATTGCTGACAGTACAATTTGCACGCTTGATAGTGATTTTAAAATTTATCGTAAAGATAAAAGAAAAGTAATCCCATTAATAATACCTGATACTCTTTAGTTTTTTAAATGCACGGCGCCGGCGTGTCAGAGGACAGGTTGTCACACTGCCTGCGGCTGACTAACAACGCGATTAGATATCCATGTTCTAATATGGCAATGGTTTGTAATAACCCTTTATTGAACTAAAATTCCAGAGTCAATTGAGTATTTCTATCAGCATTTTCCGCCGTATTCAGATTTGATAAACTGATTCCCAAAAGACGGATTGGTTTTCTTGGTAAATCCGATGAATGCAACAGGTTTTTCGTGATTGTATAAATCTCCTCTGAACTGCTTTTATGAGATGAAAAACCGGCACAGCGGGTTTTTAATTCAAAATCATGATACTTTACTTTCAAAGTTACGGTTTTCCCGCTAATGCCATATTTTTCCAATCGATGGCCTAACTCTTCTGCAATGGATTTCAATTTATCGTGAAGCATTTTGTATTGAATAATATCTTCTTCAAAAGTCCGTTCAGCGCCGAAGGATTTTCGAATTCGTTCCGGTTTTACTTCACGGTCATCAAAACCTCTGGAGACATTGTAAAAATAGGTGCCGGCTTTTCCGAAATGCCGGATAAGATCTATTTGCTCATATTTCAGTAAATCAGCGCCGGTTTTAATACCCAGGGCTTTCATTTTCGCACCGGTAACCTTACCAACGCCAAAAAATTTATCGATTGGCAGTTGTCTGATAAATTGCTCTACGTCTTTTGGAGGAATAACTGTCAATCCGTCGGGTTTATTCATGCCGGATGCAACTTTTGCCAGAAATTTATTGATCGATATTCCGGCAGAAGCGGTTAAACGGGTCAGTGCTTTAATTCGGGATTTTATCTCTTTGGCAATCAGTGTCGCCGAACGCATTCCTCTCTTATTTATCGTAACATCAAGATAGGCTTCATCAAGGGATAGCGGTTCCACCAAATCCGTATATTCCCTGAAAATCTGCATGATTTCCGATGATACTGATTTATAAACATCAAAGCGGGGCGCAACAAAAATTATATCCAGGCATTTCTGTCGCGCTGTGCGGGAAGGCATCGCAGAAAAAACCCCATACTTTCGGGCTTCGTAACTGGCTGCCGCGACAACGCCCCTCGGCCCTTCTCCCCCGACAGCAATTGGTCTGTGTCGATATTGTGAATGATCACGCTGTTCGATAGAAGCAAAAAACGCATCCATGTCAATGTGAATGATTTTCCGATTTGCTATTTTGGAGGAATTTGTCACAACTGTTTCATTACAGAATCGAATCGACGACCTGTTTTACCCGTGCGGCGGATTTTCCGTCCGTATAGGAGAACAGGTAAGCCTTATCCCTTCGTAACGCTTCTTTTCGCTCTGACGACGGTATTAAGGCCATTTCTACGGCTTTTAAAATATCTTCACCGGATGATAAGTGAACAAAAGATTCCTTCAGCCAATCTGAACTCTTGTCTTCCAGTAATGGCGTACCGTCATGATGCGTCTGCTCTTCATCGGGAAGATCGACAATAATTCCACAGCGCTCCAGCGACAGAAACTCATTTATGACACTTGAGCCGTCACTGATCATCGTATCGGAAATAAACATATAGGGCATAATGTCGGTTTTGACGGCGCTCACAAGGTGAATTCCGGGATACTTTCTGACCAATTTTTCAAAAAAGCGATGATGAGAATGGGATGCGTATTTCCCCTGCCAACTGTAGGGGTGCAGTTTTACGATTACATTATAATCGTCGATCAACTTTGGAATCTGGTCACCGATCAGAAATATTGACGTCGGTTTATAGGATGGTGCGTAAAGAACTGTTTCTTTGTCGGGATTCATTCCGAATTCATCGATTAGTTCGGCTTTATTGTACGTTCCGTTGAAAAATCTGTCCAGTTTTGGCAATCCGGTGTCGTAAACCTTATGAATGTTATCAAGCCCGTATTTTTTAAATTTATCAACCCGGTATTGACCCTCAACAAAACAGTGATATTGGGCATTATTTTGTTTCAATAAATGCCGATAACGCAACGTCTTTATACCAGGTCCGTGATCGACATTGCATAAAAGCGCTGAACCAAATTGCTGTGGATTTTTCGCCTGTGCACCCAGAAAGACTACATCAAATCCTGCGGTATCATTTGTAATCGTACAGCCAAGGTTTTTATATTTCTCTTCAAGCTTCCGTTTATCTGAAACCAGGAACAGTTTTAATACCCGCCGCTGATTTTTGCCGACTTTAATAAAAAGTTCGTGCTTCCCTTCTGTTTTATATTCGTCGTAAATGGGTCTCAGACTTTCCCAGTAATAATCCTGTGCAATATAAAACAATATCTTTGCCATTAGATTGTCACGCTAATTTTATAACTCATATCCCAGGGTTTTCATCAATTCAACAGCTTCAGAATTTTCCATGAATTCATCGTAGCGTTTCCGATGCTCGGGTTTCAGCCATTTACCGATTGCCTTTGAATGCAGTTTTTGAACAGGATTCGCCCAATGAATACTCTTTTTAACGGTTGTGTGATTGAACCAGTCCCTGACTTCCGGGACCATATCTTCACCTAAAAAACTCAGGAGCTTTTGGATTTCAACGTCATAGTTATTGATAATGTCTTCGTATTTTATCGTGTACACATTTGGTTTGTCGGCAAAAGTCAATCCCAAATTGACATCATTGATCCAGCGCCTCACCGACACCCAATATTGATCGGGAGAGTGTTTCGGATGCTTTGATGTGACCACATCCCTCCCGTCACGCACAACATGAATTAATTTTACATTTTCACCGTAAAGAGCGAGTATTTTATCGAAGAATTTGATATTCTTGGGAGTTTTTTCACACCAGCGTTTTTTATTTTCGGGTATCTTATTGAAAATAAATTCGCGGTACAACCGATCAAGCCGGTTTGCCTGAGAATTATCGTTCCAGCCGGCAAACGCATAGGTTTGATTCTGAATGCCGTAAATATTCGGATGCGCGTCCAAAATTGACAACAACAGCGTCGTTCCCGACCGCGGACAGGCGCCGATAATGATCGGTGTGTCAGAAAATTGTTTTTTCTCGATTGACCGACCGACTTTAATTATCAGTGGTTTTATAAGACGTTTGATTCCATTTTCCATAATTATTGGATAATCCGTTTCTATCTAAATATATTTTCTGCGATTCTCAGATCATCTTTTGTGTCGATTTCCCACCATTTATAAGGATTGGTCTGGAGTCCGTAAAAAGAATAGCCCTCATCGATTCCGTCTTTTATGATTGCCTCGTAATAATATGACACGTCGTTATTATTGATATATGTTTTGAGTTTATCTTTGAAAAAATCCTGATAAAACTCTTTTCCGATCTTATAAAAATTCACCGTCTTAAATTTATCCGAGAAATCGAAATTATCCGGCTGATTTCGTTTCAGATAAACATTCGTAACATTATTATTTTTATCACAAGCAACCACGGTTCCGTTCATTTTGTCTGTATATTTATCGATCAGCATTACGTTATCATCCGGTCTCTGCAGAAGTGTTGATAGGATTATTTTTTCAAAAATAACATCGGCTTCAAACAGAGTAAATCCGTCCTCAAGATACTCATTGGCGAGCCAAAGCGAGTAGATATTGTTCGTCGTTTCCCAAATCTCATTTGTGATATAGATAATTTCGGCTGCTGTTAAATATTTTTGAAGATGTTCAATGACCTGTTCCGCCTTATATCCGACAACAAGTACGATCTTTTGAATTCCACAGTCAATCATTGATTCCACAAGATTTGACAGTATCGATTTACCATTGACTTCAACAAGAGGTTTTGGTTTACTGTCGCTGAGTTCTTCCAATCGTTTTCCGCGTCCTGCGGCTAAAATGACTCCTTTTTTCAGTAAATTCATTCGTTACCTTTATTTTTAGTCAAGAATTTCTTTGACACAGTGATCGTCGGTTCTGAAGTTCCACTTTTTTATCGGAATTCGCCAGTCCTTCCCGTAATGATATACCAGATATCCTTCGAAATCTTTCGGAACAGAGTAAATGTTCCCTTCGAATTCCAGGGTTGTTGTTTCGTCGTAAAAGTGTTTCGGTGTTGATTTCAGAACAGGCCTTTTCACATCAATTGTCCAGAAGTATTCATCGTCAATCGGTCGCTTGATAAAAATATCCAGCAGCGACATATCCTTGACAAATATCAGCCGTCGTGTTTGAATCCGGATGATGCGAACCTGCCCTTTTTTAAAGGGTCCGGTATTGCCTCTATATCGTCTCACATAAAAACGATAGCCTTTCAGCCAGAATCGCCAGCGGTTCCGGAGCAACTTCTTTTCGTATTTCTCGGTTGTGGTAATATCCACGTCATTATCCCATGGTAAGAGGCGATTTTCACGTACGATACCGAGCAGGGTTCCGGCTTCCAGCACATAGTGAATATGGCACGTTTCCAGAATTTCAGCGACGTCTTTCAACATCTTTTGGGCTTTGATCAGGATTTCACCTTCCAGGCGTTTACTGCCGGCCATATTATCTCAGGTATCCTTTTCTAAAGCGTTCATGATACATGATCTGAATTTTCCGATAAAGATTCAGAGGCTTTTTATGATTTGGTAAATTTTCCGGATGCTTATGTATTTCTTCAAGTCGATTTATCAGGTTTTCACTGATTCTGCCGTCTAAATACGGATTAATTTCACTAAGCTGTTTATTATTCCTATCGGTGCAGGATTCCGATAGTGCTTTGTCAATTGCCGCTCGCAGCTCTCCCGGATCGGTAATATTAATTGCCTTATCGATGCGGCTTTGAGTTTTATAAGTCACTACCGGTTTATTAAGAACCATAAATTCATAAATAACCGACGATGTATCCGATATCATTACATCAGCCAAATGTAAAAGTGGAGTTACATCATAGGTTTCAATAATTTTGATATTATCCGCGTTGATATCATCAATTTGGGCTATGATATTTTTGTCCATTAATTCATGAAACTTCAAAATCCAAAACTCATCGTCTCTAATTGCATTCTTCAGATGAGGAATGAGTTCTGTCGCGGATTCCATTTTTTCGCTGAAGGTCGGTGCATAAAGAATGATCGTCTTATCATCGGGGATTGCGTATTTTTTCTTCAAATCCGTAGAATCATAATTCAAAATGTAATC
>JAHJGX010000029.1 GCA_018824205.1 bacterium | reverse complement strand
TGTTGCCATCACCCGCTGGAAACCAATTAAATCGATTTTATGGTAGTCACTGTAAGAAAAATTTGTTAATTTCGCGCCGAAACTACTTAATTTTAAATATTGCTTATGGATAGACGTTTATGTTGAAACAACACATACCAAATAAACTGAATAGCCTCTTAAAAACCCTAGCGCTCCTCGGCCTCGTCTACATATTTCTGTTAAGTATCACGCTAATCGGCTCATCATTTAAATTAATGGGCAAAGAAACCGCTGAATCGATCATGCACCTGGTATCCAATCCGGTCATGGGGTTGGTCGTTGGAATATTTACGACAAGCCTGGTTCAGAGTTCATCGCTTACCACGTCCCTGGTCGTCAGCATGGTTGCCGGGCATGTTCTCACAATTGACCTCGCGATCCCAATTATTATGGGTGCAAATATCGGCACCAGTGTTACCAACCTGATCGTATCCATCGGTCATATCCGCAGATCGGAAGAGTTCGAGCGGGCCCTGGGCGCCAGTATCGTACACGACTTTTTTAATGTCCTATCGGTAGCCGTTATTTTTCCGTTGCAGCTGATGTTCAATATTATCGGCATTTCCGCAAGAGCTGCATCGGGGCTGTTTGTTAATATCGGCGGTTTAAAATTTGTGAATCCATTGAATACCATATTAAAGCCGGTGGCCAATGCGATTCTGGGATTTTTCCCGAGCCATCCATGGATCGGGATAATCATTGCTTTCATCCTGCTTTTTCTGGCACTGCGTTATCTGGTGGTGGTCATGAAATCACTGGTCCTGGAAAAAATCGAAGTGTTTTTCGATCAGTACATCTTTAAAACCGCCTTCCGGGCATTGATGCTGGGAATGTTATTCACTGCCCTGGTTCAAAGCAGTTCAATCACGACATCTCTTGTCGTACCCCTGGCAGCCGCCGGTGTTTTGAGCCTGAAAAAAATATTCCCTTACGATCTGGGCGCAAATGTGGGTACTACGATAACGGCTTTTCTGGCTTCGCTGGCTACCAGCAATGCCGATGCTGTCACAATTGCATTCAGTCATCTTCTTTTCAATTTACTTGGAATACTCATCTGGCTCCCATTGAAAAACGTACCAATTACCATGGCTACGGTTTTTGCCCGATGGTCCGTACGACATCGCTGGATTCCAATCGCATACATATTATTCGTTTTCTTTTTAATCCCATTACTTTTAATTTTACTAATGAGGTGAGTGAATGTTCAAAGAATTAATCAGCATCTGGAAAAAACAGGATGCCGCAACCGAAATCATAAATAAGTATTTAAAGGCTCTCGAGACAGATTTCAAAATGTACAAAGAGGCGGTCCGCTGCCTACGATATTGCGATAGCAGCGAAATGCAGATCGATATTTATAAGACGGATATATTAATCAATAAATCCGAGCGTGAGATTCGACGCGACATTCTCACCCATCTTGTAATGTTTGATAAAGCCGAAATCCCCGGCGGTCTGGTCATTGCCAGCATTGTGATCGATATTGAACGCATTGGTGATTATATGAAAAACATTGCCGATCTGGCCAATCTGCATAAAGAGAAATTAAACGGCGGTATTTATGAAGACGTTCTGGCCAGTATTGAAAAACGAATCGAAGGGTTTTTTGAAACCACCTTAAAGGCGTTTCCGGAATCTAATCCGGAACTGGCTCGAAAAGTCGTCAATGGCTACCGTGAAGTATCCAGGGACTGTGCTCTCACTACAAACGCCCTGATTCAAGGCGCTGGTGAATTCAATGTTTCCGATGCTGTTACCCTGGGTCTTTATTTACGGTTTTTAAAACGGACCGGCGCCCATCTGTTTAACATCTGCACCAGTATTGTGAATCCCTTTCACCGCATTGGTTTTTCAGAAAAAAAGAACAAGGAAGAGTAGGGTAAAAATTTGTCTGTCAGTGTAACTAAACGAAGTGAAGATTACGCCAAATGGTATACCGACGTTGTCCAAAAAGCCGAGATGGCCGATTACGGCCCGGTCAAGGGCACCATGGTTATTCGCCCCTATGGCTTTGCATTGTGGGAAAATATTAAAGCGGTCGCCGATCGCATGTTCAAGGAAACCGGGCATGTGAACGCCTATTTCCCGATGTTTATTCCCGAAAGCTACATGCATAAAGAGGCCGAACACGTTAAGGGCTTTGCCCCGGAATGCGCCGTGGTTACGCATGGCGGCGGTAAAAAACTCGACGAACCGTTGTATATTCGTCCCACCTCTGAAACAATCATCTGGTCCATGTATAAAAAATGGATCAACTCCTATCGGGACCTGCCCCTGCTCATCAATCAGTGGGTCAATGTGGTTCGCTGGGAAATGCGAACCCGGTTGTTTCTTCGAACAACCGAATTCCTCTGGCAGGAAGGCCACACCGCCCACGCCAGTTTTGAAGAAGCGGAGATAGAGACCAGAAAAATTATTGAAATATACCGTGTTTTGGCTGAAGACTATATGGCAATGCCGGTCTATGTCGGCATGAAAACCGATGCTGAAAAATTTGCCGGGGCTGTTCATACCTATTCTATTGAAGCCATGATGGGCGATATGAAAGCCCTGCAGTCCGGAACTTCTCACAATTTAGGGCAAAATTTTGCCAAAGCCTTCGATGTTACCTTTCTGACCCGTGAAAATAAACAGGAATATGTGTACGCAACCAGCTGGGGCGTCAGCACCCGCCTGGTCGGCGGTGTGATCATGACCCACGGCGACGATAAGGGATTAATCCTGCCGCCTAAAATTGCACCCTACCAGCTCGTTATTATTCCGATTTGGCGAACGGACGAACAAAAGGCCCTTCTGATGGAAGAGGTCGCCAAAATCAAACTCCAGTTCAGCCGGGAAGACGTTCGGTTCCTGGTTGATGATAATGATCAGGTTTCGGCGGGCTGGAAATTTAACCAGTGGGAAATGAAAGGCGTACCGCTACGGCTGGAAATCGGTCCAAAAGATCTGGAGAAAAAACAGGTCGTTCTCGTTCGCAGAGACACGGGCGAAAAGCACTTCGTGGCCGTCGAAAGTCTTTTTTCCATGGTCACACACCTGCTTAAAGATATTCAGAACAGCATGTTTCAACGGGCATTGAAATTCAGAGACGACAACACTCACGAGGTTGACAACTACGATGATTTCAAACGGATTATCGATGCCGGCGGTTTCGTCAAGGCATTCTGGGCCGGGGATGGTAAAATGGAGGCCAAAATCCAGGAAGAAACCAAGGCTACTATTCGGTGCATCCCCTTCGATCAGAATCAAGCCGGCATCTGTTTCTATACGGGAAAAACGGCTGATACCTA
>JAHJGX010000251.1 GCA_018824205.1 bacterium | reverse complement strand
AGGAAGATTCCAGAGATGGTACACATGATCTTGGCGGCAGCGGCACGATGGTCCCCTATACCGAAAAATACATGAAGACCACATTTGGTTTTGCCTTTGGTATTGATTACAAATTCTAATTGTATTGAGATAATCAGTTAAATGAATAACGATCGGCAGGGGAAGCTCAAATGGAGATTCCCCTGCTGAATTATTTGAGGGATAGGATGAAACGATTACTCGTTTTAAGCATGGCACTTTTATTAACGGTATCAGTTCTTTTCGCTCAAGAAAAAGAACGAACCGGCTGGGGGTGGGGAGGCGTTCCGGCGATTAACTATAACGCGGATGAGGGATTCGGTTATGGAGTGGTCGGAAATATTTTTAATTACGCTGATGGCGGTTATGTCCCCTATTATTGGACCGTCCAACCGCAGATATTTTTTACAACCGGTGGCAAACAGGAGCACTGGCTCTGGTTTGACAGCCCCTATATTTTAGGGAAAGGGATTAGGTTGACAGCAGAGATCAAAATGCTAAAGCAGCTGTACAATCCTTATTACGGAATCGGGAATGAGTCCAGCTTTGATGAACTCGTTATTAAAGTAGACGAAGATGATGTTCCGGAAGATACTACGGTATTTCTGGATAAACATTATTACACTCATAATCGCGAGCGACTTTCTTTAAAAGCGGATTTTAAGAAAGCCCTGTCAACACACGAGAACGGCCGGCCGAAATTATCCGTTCTGCTGGGTTTTGGTCTTCAAAGCACGACCAATGAGTTGAACGGTGATACTTCTAAATTGGCAGAAGACCTCACTGCGGGTCTTGTTACTCAGGATGAGATCGATGGCGGTCTGACCAATTATATCAAGTTGGGTGTCGTGCATGATACACGGGACAATGAACCGGCGCCAAACAAGGGCCACTGGACTGACTTCGTGATTGAAATATATCCGAAACTTCTGGGAAGTGACTATCAGTACAGTCGCCTGACATTGACGGATCGGCGCTATTTTGCGATCACCAAGAAACTGGTTTATGCTCAGCGGCTTCTGTTTGAGAAGAACTTCGGCGATATACCATTTTACGAAATGTCATTTTACGGCAGTTCCTTTAAGGTGGATGAAGGTCTTGGCGGTTCAAAAAGTCTGCGCGGGGTCTTAAAAAACCGCTATCTCGGTCCCACGAAGATGTTCGCGAACCTCGAAATACGCTACAAATTTATGGAGTTCAGTGCCGCCGGGCAGGATTTTTACCTGGCGACGAATGAATTTCTGGATCTTGGTAAGGTCTGGGGCGAGGATGATGAAAGCGACTTTTCCAACATTCATATCAGTTACGGCGCTGGTTTGCATATCGGTTGGAATGAAAATTTCATTATCGCTGTTGATGGCGGGACATCTGACGAAACCGGCTTGCAGCTGTACATTGGTCTCGGGTATCTGTTCTAATTCGTAAACCGATTGACAATAAATAACGTATTTCTACCAGGTCAATTGCTCACTCATAAGCAGGAGGCAATATGTCATTAATAAAAAATAAGGCAGTGCATGGCTGGACGATGTACGACTGGGCCAATTCGGCCTTTGCAACGACGGTCATGGCAGGATTTTTCCCTGTATTCTTTAAAAGTTACTGGAGCGCCGGGGCCGATGTCAATCAGAGTACGGCATTATTGGGACTTGCGAATTCAATTGCCTCCCTCGTTGTCGCGTTACTGGCTCCGATTTTGGGTGCGATTGCCGATCAGAGTTCCGGTAAGAAAAAATTTCTGATCTTTTTTGCCTATATGGGTGTGTTAATGACCGGCTGCCTGTATATGGTTCAATTTGGACAGTGGTTGCTGGCTGTGGTTCTATATGTGTTAGGTACGGTTGGTTTTTCCGGCGCCAATGTCTTCTATGACAGCTTGTTGCCCGATGTGGCGGATGAAAAGACAATCGATTATGTCAGTGCCAAAGGCTTTGCGCTTGGTTATTTGGGCGGGGGTTTGCTGTTTTTAATTAATGTCTTATGGGTTCTGCAACCGGGATTGTTCGGTTTTCGAACTGAGGAGACTGCGCTCGCCGCAGAAAAACTTGTGAAGGATGCTGCGGTAATCCGGGTTGTCGATGGTGCGGATTTTAAAGTTCCCGATGGGAAGTCGTCCGGAAAAGCGGTGGTCACCAGTAAATTTTCACTGCCGGTTTTATCACTGACACCGGTTGAAAACAGCATGTCAAACGATATCTGGATCGAAATCGAATTTCCGGCCGGCTTAGATACGAGACTGTTGGATAAGTCTGTTTCTTTTGGCGAATATAAAAATGGTGAAATTGAGCTAAAATCCAGTGATTTGAGGAAGATAAAGATTAGTAATCTGACCCGTAAAATTACCGAAGCCAGAGAAGTTGAATTTACACTATCAAATCCGGTTAAATTCCGCAGTTTTGTCGATGGAATGCTGACGGGTGTGGAAGGCCTGGAAAATCATTTTGGAACGACCAGTGTCAAATCAGATTTTCTGCCTCCTGCAGTTGAGTATTTTGCGATTCGAATCAGTTTCTTATCAGTAGCATTGTGGTGGGCAATCTTTACCATTCCATTGATCATGTACGTTCATGAACGCAAACGCTTGGGTGGGCATGAAAAAAAGGTGAATTACATTTCGGCAGGATTTAGTCAGTTAAGACATACCTTTAAAAAAATTAAACATATGAAAGTTGTCTTTCTGTTCCTGGCAGCCTACTGGTTATACATAGACGGAGTGGATACAATTATCCGCATGGCTGTGGATTATGGGATGTCGATTGGTTTTCCATCGGATGCGTTGATCGTTGCATTATTAATTACTCAGTTTGTCGGATTTCCGGCTGCCCTGGTGTTTGGGAAACTGGGTGAAAAATGGGATGTTAAAAAATCCATTTATATTGCCATTGTAGTGTACCTGTTTGTGACTGCCTGGGGCGTCATGATGACAAAAGCGATCGAATTTTATGTATTGGCAATTGTCATCGGATTGGTTCAGGGGGGCATACAGGCCTTAAGCAGATCCTATTATTCCCGGTTAATTCCTAAAGACCAGGCTGCTGAGTTCTACGGTTTTTATAATATGCTTGGAAAATTCGCCGCAATTATCGGGCCGGTATTAATTGGCACAGTTGGATTGTTGGTTCGCAGAATGGGTTATTCCGCGAATTTTGCATCGCGAATGGGGATTGGTTCGGTGGCGATTCTATTTATCGCAGGCGGAATTTTACTATACTTTGTGGATGAAGAAAAAGGCAAGCGGGAAGTAAGTCATTTACGTCTTGAGGATTAGCTGGCTCAGATTGAACCGCAAATTCACAGATTACCTTAGACGATTCCGCTATCGTTAAGTATATCAGCAAATTAGATTCAATATTCTGAATATTTTTCTGGTATTTTTATCTAATTTTATATATTATACGTAGTGTTCTATCTTTTTGGGGTTAAAATTGCGTACAAATCAGAATAATGGTATAAGCATATTCGGACCGATCCTGTTGATCCTGTTCGCAGCAGCGATTCTTGTTAACGGGAAATACTCGCCCAATACATCGGAAATGATCACACTTCAGATCGATGGCATTGATGACAAAGTAATTGCAGAAAAAGTGACTGAGATAGTTCGTATGATCGAAGGGATTCAGACAGTACTTATCGACGAAAAATCAAATCTGTGTACTTTTCGATATGATTCCGGTAAAATCAATCTGCAAATCGTTGAGAGCCAGTTGGCCGGTCTTGGAGTGACCTTTAATCCGATCGAATCAGTGAAGATCCTTGAGCCCCTGGAGAATAGGAAAAAACTTTTCTCGATTAAAATAAATCCCGCATCGAAATAATAATCTTTTTCGAATTACATCGGAAAAATAGTCAGTCTTGTCTTTGTGGTATGTGCCCGAGGCGAGAGTCGAACTCGCACCTCCTTAGGAGACTAGACCCTGAACCTAGCGTGTCTACCAATTCCACCACCCGGGCTTCAAATAACCGCTAAATATATAACGCTTTCCCGATTTCTCCAAGATTTACTATTGAAAAATCTTGTAAAAGAGTTTAACTTCCCCGACATGGAATCACAGAGAAATACAGTAATAACAACGAATAAAAAAGCCTATCATGATTATCATATCATTGAGAAGTTTGAGGCTGGAATCGAGTTAACCGGTACTGAAGTGAAATCACTTCGCGCCGGGCATGCGCATTTAAAAGACAGCTATGCGCGAATTCAGAACGGTGAGGCGTTTTTATTAAAAGCCCATATTTCGCAATATAAATACAGCAGCGGCTATGACAATCACGATCCGGAACGCGACCGACGATTGTTGTTGCATAAAAAAGAGATTATTCGATTAAAAAAAAGTATTGAGACAAAGGGCTTAACCCTGATTCCGTTGCAGCTGTATTTTAATGATCGTGGTAAAGTAAAAGTCGAGATCGGTATCGCTAAAGGTAAACGACAGTATGATAAGCGTGCTGCAATCACTGAAAAAGATATAAAAAGAGAGATTGAACGAACAAGAAAGGGTCAGTACTAATGATGTTTCCTCCGATTAACGAGCAAATCGATGTTATTAAAAAAGGAACCGAGGAACTAATATCCGAAGAGGAATTAGTCAGTAAACTGGAACGTGCCCGGAAATCCGGAGTACCAATCCGGGTAAAACAGGGATTTGACCCGACCGCGCCGGATATTCATTTGGGTCATACGGTAGGTATTCGCAAACTTCGTGAATTTCAGGAACTGGGCCATACAATCGTTCTGATTATTGGTGATTATACCGGGATGGTCGGTGATCCCAGCGGCAAAAGTGAAACCCGTCCGCGGCTGACCTATGAAAAGGTCATGGAGAATGCCAAAACCTATGAAGAACAATTTTTCAAAATATTGGATCGCAGCAAAACCGAGATTCACTATAATGGCGAATGGTTTGCCAAAATGCAATTCGATGAAATTATGACCCTGGCTGCCAAGTTTACGGTTGCCCGAATCCTGGAGCGTGACGATTTTACAAAACGATATAAAGATGGAAGCCCGATCAGTCTGCACGAATTCTTTTATCCGTTGATGCAGGGATACGATTCTGTAGCGATAAAAAGTGATGTGGAACTGGGCGCGACTGAGCAGAAATTTAATCTGCTGGCAGCCCGTCATGTTCAGCGGGAATACGATCAGGAGCCTCAGGTGGTCTTGACTCTTCCGGTCCTGGAGGGTATCGATGGAACTCAGCGCATGAGTAAAAGTTTGGGGAATTATGTTGGCATTGATGAAGCTCCGGCGGATATGTTCGGGAAAATTATGTCCATCCCGGACAATCTGATCCATAAGTATTTTATGTTAGTAACTGATTATCACCTGGACCAACTGGAAGATGTTCGTAAACGCCTGGAAGATCCAAAAATCAATCCGATGACCATTAAAAAAGAGCTTGCCCGTACAATCGTAACGATATACCATAGCGAAAACGATTCAACATTGGCGCAGGAAGCCTTTGAACAGATTTTCAGTAAGAAAGAACTTCCTGATGACATTGAAGAAATTTCGGTCGATGCAGCCGGTGATTTACTCCTGGTAAAACTTTTATCCGATAATGAACTTGTCAGCTCAAACGGCGAAGGTCGGCGGCTGATTAAGCAAGGCGCAATCAAAATTAATGACGAAAAAATATCCAATATTAGTTATTGTTTATCATCCGGTGAATTCATCACAAAAGTAGGAAAAAGGCGATTCATAAAATTTATCGTCAAATAAACTATCCAACAGTACTCTTTTCGATTGCAGCAGCTCTTTTTCTAACTGCCTGCTCAGGAAAGAAACCGCAGGCAATCGTTCTCTTTATTGGCAGCGGTATGGGGATCGGGCATGTTTCGGCAGACCATTACCTGAATAGTGATTCACCGTTTTCCGGTATGCCGGTTTGTGGGTTGATTGATACCCGAACTGCAGGAGAGCGGTGGATTACCGACGCAGCAGCAGCTGCAACTGCTTTATCTACCGGAGTTAATGTCAATACAGGAGTCCTGAGTATTGACCAAAACAGTACACCGGTAGCAACACTCCTCGAAGTTGCAAAGCAATATAAAAAATTAACCGGAGTCATTACCACAACCAGTCTTACCTATGCTGTTCCTGCTGCATTTATGGTCCATTCGGATAACTGGGGCCGTGAATATGAGATCGCGCACCAGATTTTTGAATCTAATACACATGTATTACTGGGTGGGGGGCGGCGTTTTTTTGAATCCAATACTGTGGCAGACACGAATTTAATTCCGTTAATGGAAGAAAAAGGTTATACGTTTATTTCTCAACAGAATCAGCTGGCCGTTTTAAATCCTGCTAAGACAGATAAATTATTGGGGCTATTCGCTACGGAAGCTTTACGTCAGGCCCGTCATCGAAGTCTTTCGCTCAAAATGATGACCGAAAAGGCTGTCGGCATTCTTGAAAAAAACAGAAATGGTTTTGTACTTGTCGTAGAAGGCTCTCAGATTGACTGGCGGGCTCATGAAAAAGATGACGACGGATTACTCGCGGAAATGCAGGATTTTACCGAGGCCATTCGATGGACTCTGGATTATCAGAAAGCACATCCTGATCTATTAATTGTAGTCACCGGAACCAATGAAACCGGAGGCATTTTTCTGGTTCAGGATAATCAGAGAAAAGGACAGACTGGAATAAAATTTGTAACCGGGCAGCATACCGCGAACTTGTGTCCAGTATTTGCCAAAGGGCCTCAATCGGAGACGATTCATGGTATCATCAGTAACGCTGATTTAGGCAAGCATTTAATCAGTTTTATTAAGGAATAAACGTTTGCGTCTGGATTTACAGAATATCCATAAAGAGTTCAATAAAACCGTCGCTGTTGACAGTTTAGATATAAGTATTCCATCCGGTTCGGTTTTTGGGCTGGTTGGGCCAAATGGCGCTGGTAAAACCACGACCATTCGGATGATTATGAATATCCTTCGACCGGATAGCGGAACTATATTATTAAATGGTAATCCGATCGCTGAGGCGGATTATCCGAAAATTGGGTATCTGCCGGAAGAACGGGGTCTGTATTGGAAAATGAAATTACTGGACACCGTTGCATATTTCGGGACGTTAAAAGGACTGTCAAAAACCGAGTCAAAACAGCGAACTGAACACTATCTGGACCGGTTCAATCTGAAAGATTATGCAAACCGTAAAATCGAAGAACTATCAAAAGGGAACCAGCAAAAAGCACAGTTTATTATTGCCATTCTCCACGACCCTGACCTGGTCATTCTGGACGAACCATTTTCAGGGCTGGATCCGGTAAACCAGATGATCCTGAAGGAAATAATTACGGAATTTCACAATGCCGGAAAGACCATTGTGTTTTCGACGCACCAGATGGAACAGGTCGAAAAATTGTGTCACGACGTCTGTATGATTCATCAGGGCCAGCGGGTTCTGTATGGGAACCTGAAGGAAATCAAAAAGAATTACGGAACCCGAAAATTCCGTATCCAATATGAAGGTAGTGAAAAACACATCAGCGAAATCACAAATGCCGAATGGAAGGTGACGCATGACAGCATAAGCGGCGATTTGGCATCGTGTCTGGAAATAAAAGATGTGCTGAAGCAGATCATTTCGGATGTGACAATAACGCATGTTGATATCAGCGAACCGTCTCTTGAACAGATTTTTATCGATCTGGTGAAGGGTGGAAACAGTGCATAAACTTTTCCTGATCGCCCGCTGGGAATACATGACCCGGATTCGGTCAAAATGGTTCATTATTTCCACTTTGATTATTCCGCTGGTACTCGTCGCGTTTATGTTTTTACCGGCTCTGGTCATGCAGGATACCGGAACGGATACCAAAATCCTTGCATTAATCGATGCAAGCGGTGAAATGAGTGCTGAATTTGAAGCCGCTATTTCTGAACAATACCACCTTAAAAACGGACAGGCAAAATACCAGATTATTGTGTTGGAAAACCAGCCGGTTGAAGAGGCACTGGCAGTCGGGCAGGAACTGCTGGATTCTCAGACGATTGATGCGGTTGTGGTTTTACCGATCGATATCATGGGAAAAAATCATGCGGAATACTATGCTAATTTCATCGGCAATTATCGGGAGCAGGAAGAAGTTCGTGCGGTGATAAGCTCGGTGTTAATGAATCGCAGGGCGAGAGATGCCGGTCTGAATCCGGAAATGGTAAGTAAGCTGACCCGGCGGGTAAATTTGGACCTGATCGAAATTGGTCGCGGTGGCGAGAAACAACAGGGCAACGAAATTCTATCCTTTATCCTGCCGATTATATTTGTGATGATGCTCTACTTTGCGATTGTAATGTCTTCGCAGGTTCTGATGCGGAGTGTTTTGGAAGAACGTAGCAATCGTTTGGTGGAAATATTACTGTCTTCTGTCAGCGCCACTCAATTAATGTCCGGGAAAATTCTGGGGTTGGGACTTCTTGGCCTGACACAACTGTTTTTTTACATGGTTTGCGGATTCGCTGTTTCACAATATCGCGGAATTGAGATAATAAGTTCCGTTCAAATCCTGTATTTTTTATTGTATTTTATTCTGGGTTATATGTTTTTTTCCGGTGTTTATGCCGCGATTGGTGCGGTGTTTTCATCGGAACAGGATGCCCAGCAAGCTGTTTCGATTATCTCGATCGTATCAATATTTCCGTTGCTTATGTCATCTTATGTGATCACAAATCCGGATTCCCTGTTAACGATTATCCTGTCGCACATGCCCTTTGTTTCACCCTTCTTTATGATTTTGATTATTGGAATCAAAACACCTTCTTGCTGGCATATCATCAGTACGAGTTTTCTGCTTATTCTTTATGCAGTATTTGCGATGATTATAGCCGGTAAAATATTCCGGACCGCCATATTAATGACCGGAAAGCGGCCGACATTACCGGAAATAATGCAGTGGCTGAAATCGGCATAAATAACGGTTGTGATTAAAAATCTTATCACCTATATTTCCTAAAGCAAAACATTCAGTTGGCATGGGAGTGAGGGGAAAATAAATTAAAAAGGAGCGATTATGTTTGAGTTTACTGACGCTAATTTTAAACAGGAAGTGATAAGATCAGATGTCCCGGTGCTGGTTGATTTCTGGGCCGCCTGGTGTATGCCCTGTAAAAAGATCGCCCCGATCATAGAAGAACTTTCCAAAGAATTTGACGGTAAAATGAAATTTGGTAAAGTGAATGTAGAAAATAATAAGGTAATTCCTCAACAATACGGAATCAGGAGCATTCCCACACTGCTAATATTTAAAAACGGACAGGTCTTCAGCCAGCTCGTCGGTATGCAGGCCAAACGCAATCTGGAGGAGAAAATCCGCGAAGCACTGTAAAATTAAGCAGAAATCTGATTAATAAATGAATCCCCGTTACCAGCGGGGATTTTTTTATTTCAATGATACACTCGCATAGAACATTTAAAAAATACACTAAATGAAAAACCTTGACATCTCCGATTTATTGAACTAATGTTAATGCGTTCTTTGGGGGGCAGAAGCGGTAAGTTTAAATCGCCCGGTTTTCACTTACCAATATTTGAAAGACAGAAGATAAAAACCGCTTATTGATCGAAGATTCCCTGTTGGGAGAGGAATGATGAGCATGTCTGACGATACCTTTTCTGCCGGCTCGAACAGAGCGACATTGATACGATTGAGACGTTCCGATCACGGGACCGAGGGGCTTATGATCTCTCGGAATTTTCATTGTTACAGTCTGGAACTTCCCTGGCAAAATAATCAACGAAATATTTCCTGTATTCCCTCAGGAACTTATACTGT
>JAHJGX010000250.1 GCA_018824205.1 bacterium | reverse complement strand
CCCGGGATAGTCCCTCCGCTGTCAAACCAAGCCAATGAACATTAAACAACACGAAAACTGCCGCCAGAACGAAGCCAAGAACTGCCAGACCTATTATGGTCCAAATTAAATTACGCATAGTTTCCTCCTTTTTTTTTATAATATAAGGGTCTTTTTCGAATATTGCTTAAAAAAAACACTCTGAATAATTATAAAAACCATTCAAACAATTTCTCACAGCACAAATTATTAAGCAGGACATGGAGATCGCCTGGGGGCCAGTGATTGATCTTGTCTGAAGCGATCCTTACCCCGACAAGTCGGGGTAAACTCTATGACATCCCTACGCTGTCATCTCGAGTGAAGCGAAGCAAGTCGAGAGATCGGGTTAGGCAAGTGTGATACTTCTGAAGCGATCCCTCCACTTCGGTCGGGATGACATGTTAGGGTGGCATCGGGATGCTCCGTCTCCACTTCGTTACGCCGGACAGGCAGATAGGAGCGATTTTGCTGAAGCGATCCCTCCACTTCGGTCGGGATGACATGTTAGGGTGGCAAATGGGGGGGGTCGGGATGAAACGTTGGGGTAGGGATGATCCGCATGATCATGTTTCATCATCCGTTCGGTCATGAATGGATAGTTTGAAATTCCAGCCTACATATTCTTCCAGAAGTTCATATAGCATTTCCATCGTAATTTTACGACCGTCCACCACAAATATCCGATCGAATCGAGTATCGGAAAAATCATCAGTACTGGTGATCCGTCCTCGCAGGATCTGGTCATCGCTGACCCGAAGCCGATTGCCATCCTGAACCAGATGCCGGCGATTGATACCTTTTTTAATTTTGGCTTTGAGCAGTATCTCCGCCTGTTCTAAATCCGAGTCAAAATCCGAGAGTATCGAAAACATACAGGGCTCTTTTCCCTTTCCCGTCACTACTTCCACTGCTTCGGACAGATACCCGACCGGCACCGGAAAGGTGGAAATCCTGAAATGACGCTTCTTTTTCCAGCGATCGGTTATGAAGAAGTCATAGCCTTCGTCTAATGTGCTGTGAACGAAAACATTACCATCGAATCTCATTTGGCGATATCCTTATCAGAAAATAATTTTAACAACATCACAACGCAACTGCCCGAATGGTTTAGACAGGCGGGAAGCATTGAGACGAGTTTTATGAATTCCCAAAGTAGTGTAACGAGGAGACAAGAAAATCGGCATTATCTGACCCGATCCTTACCCCGACAAGTCGGGGTAAACTCCATGACATCCCTACGCTGTCATCTCGAGTGAAGCGAAGCAAGTCGACCCTGATACGTTCATTCTTCACTACCCAAGTACACTTCCGTTACTGGGCAGGCAGGGCAGGAAGATCGGGTAAGACCGAAGTGAGTGATCTTGTCTGACCCGATCCTTACGTCGTTCCGCTGTAATCGGTAATTGCAGTTATCGAAGCGCAGTGTGAACACCAAACATTATTGAGCAGGCGTTCCTGTATATCGGGCGGAATTTTTTCCCAGAAGGTTTTTACGGCGTATGTAAATCTATCGTTCATAACGTTTTTGACTGATGAAAATATAAAGATTACAAAGGTCTTTTAAATTCTTGAGAAACTTAATCAAAAATCTGCCAATTATTGTCAGCGCATATAAATAATTCATCATTCAACTTTAATTAATATGCGTTCGATTTCCGAAACGCCATACAGCGGAAAGACTTTTACCTGATCGTATGTCGAATAATTCTCCAGGGAAAAACGAATACCATAAGGTCTTTTTTTCTCTTTAAGAAAAATGTAAAGACTTTGCATTGAACCTTTGCTTCCCGATTTCACTTCAATTGGAATGATTTCACCCTGATACTGAATTACATAATCCAATTCAGCATTACTATTGAGGGCTTCTCTTTGCCAATAATACAAATCCGGTCGCTCATAACAGGAAGCGGATTTGAGTAATTCCAGGCCGACGTACAATTCCGCGATTTTTCCTTTATTAACCGCGCTAAAATTATCTTCAAATAATATCTCGGAAATAGGTAATCCCAGCAAACGCTGAAATATACCGGTATCATAGATAAGCATTTTGCGCTTCTTATGATCGCATTCAGCGCCTAATGGAATTCCATTCGACGAAGAATGGGTAACGGGTATCACCAGACCAGCCATGATTAGTAGTTCAATTGCTTCCTTAATCTGCTTATGATTGGCTTCTGTGGTCACATTTGAATAAATAAACTTACTACCCATCTGATGAACAACAGAATCCAGTACCTCCGAAAGCCGCAGAGCGGGAACTCGCTTTTTGTACTTTGTAAAATCAGCCTTTAACGAAATTATCAAATCATCCAACACTCTCTGGCAGTCTCGCAGGTTCATCCCCTGTACATATTTAGATATAGCCTCGGGCATACCTCCAAGCACGAGGAATTGTTTTAAATATTTTAGCAACTTGCGGTGGATCGCCTCCTGCAAAGGTTTTTCTAACGTTGCATTCTGCTTTGCCGATAATAATAATTTTTCACCACTGGCATTTAAAAATTCATTGAAAGAAAAGGGGTACATAAACAGTGTTCGAACGCGCCCGACTCCAAACGATGGCAATTCACCCAGCGCAAATTCCAGTAGTGAAACGGCTGCAATGACATGCAGGTCGGGAAGTTTCTCGTAAAAAAAACGTAGTGATGAAATGGCAGGAATACAAGCCTGGATTTCATCCAAAAACAATAGCGTTTTACCCGCAATAACCGGAATATTATACATAACCGCAAGATTATCACATAATTCACGTGGAGATAAATCACCCATAAATAGACTATGAACCCGACGCTGTTCTTCAAAATTGATCTCCAGAAAATATTCAAAGTGACCGGCCAGGTTTCTGACTGCCGTAGATTTCCCAACCTGTCGCGCACCTCTAAGAAGCAAAGGCTTCCTCCGTGATTCTTTAATCCATTCGAGAAGCTCTCTGTCTATTTTCCGGGCAAGATACATTTTACAATTTTCAAAAGCAATTTGTTTTCAATTAATACAATAATCAAGGGCAATATCACCAATATTATTCCATTTATCAAATTCATAGATAGTATGTAGCAGGCAGTAGGGAAACTGACTTTTTATCGGTTCGTTCACCATTTCTCCCCTGCACCAATTCTCCTCTGCTCAATAAGTATAAAGTGATATCTGATAAACCCTGTTAAATATACTATATAAATTGAGAACAGATCATAATCAGAAATATTATAAGCATCAATAAACTGAAAAATATCTCTATCATTAAACAGGGTAAACTTTTAAATCCCGAAATCATCTATACCACATACAATCTTAATTTCTTCTCAAGGGACATTACCTTCAATCAACCGGGTTACCGCATTCCCGCAGCGAATACAAAAGCCATCCAGAATCAGATCGCCTTTCACAATTGTACCAGTGTAATCGGTAATTGTTGTCATTCCAGAACAGTGCGAACACCAGGCATTGTCAAGCAAACGCTCCTGTATATCGGAAGGAATTTTATTCCAAAAGGCTCTGGCAGGTGGTGAAAATTTATCAGACTTAAGCATCTATGAACCATTTTTAATCTGACGGTGTTTTTCCGGAGCGATTTCTTCCCGCTTTACTTTGCTACAGGGCAGGAAGATCGCTAATGACCAGAGCGGTTTTTCTGAAGCGATCCCTCCGTTCCCCACGCCTTCGGCGGGGTACAGTCGGGATGATCCGTCTCCTCCGGCAGCTGCCGGATACGCCGGACAGGCAAGTGGGGGTGGTCCCCGACAAGTCGGGGTAAACTCCATGACATCCCTACGCTGTCATCTCGAGCGATCCCGATTTTTCGGGAGAATCGAGAGATCGCCTGGGGGCAGGGTGATTGGTCTATAGCGATTTCTCCATTCTGCCTCCCAAGGAGTCATCAGTCGAAATGACAATTTATTTTTATTTTGTCTGAAGCGATCCCTTCCGCTTCATTCCAATACGCAGGGTGGGCAATGGCGATTTTTCTGAAGCGATCCTCACGTCGCTTCCGTCTCCACTTCGCTACGCCGGACAGGCTTGTCGCTCCTCAGGATGACAAAAATGGGGGTGATTGGTCTGAAGCGATCTCTCCACTCACGGTAAGGATGCAGGTGG
>JAHJGX010000249.1 GCA_018824205.1 bacterium | reverse complement strand
TTTTTGGCATTATCGCTGGAAATATACTCCATATTAAATCTTTCTGAAAGATTAAAATCAAACTGTATGGTCGTACATTGCCAGCTGCGATTCAGAGCATCCCGGATTTTTATGTCAATCTTTGGTCCGTAAAAAGCGCCACCGCCTTCATCAAGCGAGTATTCAACATTTAATGCATCCAGAGCATACTTCAAGGCATTTGTCGCCTCTTCCCACATCGCGATATCGCCGACGTATTTATCTTTGGGTTTGTTCGCCACACAGATTTCGAATTCATTGAATCCAAATTTACGGATATAATCAAATGAAAACTGTACCAGTTTCATGATTTCTTCATTCAATTGCTCGGGAGTACAGATGATATGTGCATCATCCTGAGTAAAACCTCGCACCCGCATTAAGCCGTGTAAAACACCGGAAAGTTCATAGCGATACACCGTTCCCAGTTCAGCGTATTTAATTGGTAAATCACGATAGCTGCGGGTCTTTGCTTTATAAACCTGAATATGAAACGGGCAGTTCATCGGCTTGATAAAATACTCATCGCCTTCAATTTTCATGGAATCAAACATGGATTCACGATAGAAACCAAGATGTCCGCTGGTTTCCCAAAGATTCGACTTCCCGATATGCGGCGTTTGAACAAGTTCATATCCACGATCAATATGTTCCTTAATCCAGAAATCCTTGATTGTCCGGAGCAGCATTGCACCACGGGGATACCAGATCACCAGCCCCGGTCCGACTTGTTCATTGATTTCAAACAGTTCCAGGGACTTACCTAGCTTACGATGATCACGGCGTTTTGCTTCCTCTAGAAAATTCAGATACTTTTTCAGTTCCTTTTCAGAAGAAAATGAAGTTCCGTATATCCGGGTCAGCATTTTATTTTGCGAGTCACCGCGCCAGTAGGCGCCAGCGGTATTCAACAGTTTAAATGCTTTTATTTTACCGGTAGATGGAATATGAGGCCCCCGACAAAGATCAGCAAAATCACCCTGTGAGTAAATTGATAGCACCTCATCTTCAGCGATGGATTCAATGATATCAACTTTATAGGTTTCACCCATATTTTTGAACTTTTCCACCAGTTCATTGCGGGTGAATTCTTCCCGTTTTACCGGAATATCCTGATCAATAATCTCCTGCATCCGTTTTTCTATTTTTTCCAGATCGTTTTCGGTAAACGGCGTTTCGACGTCAAAGTCATAATAAAACCGGTTTTCGATTGCCGGTCCGATAGTAACTTTGGCATCGGGAAACAACTGTTTGACAGCCTGCGCCATGATATGGGATGTGCTGTGCAGTAAAATCTCGTGGGCTTCGGGAGATTTATACGTAATCAGTTCGATATTGGAGTCTTCTGAGAGTGGAAAATACAGGTCGACCAGTTGACCGTTGACTTTGGCGGCGAGAGAATTTTGGAAAAGCCCTTCACTGATTGATTTAGCTATATCGGCAACAGTCGTTCCTATACTCGCAGGTACTTGCGCACCATCGGGTAGTGTGACTGTGATCTTCTGTATGGGGCTCAAAATTACTTTCCTTTTTACTCTCGTTAATCACTTCAACCTCTGTTTTAAAATGAGGCAAAACTTCTGTGGGCGATACTGGACTTGAACCAGTGACCCCTTGCATGTCAAGCAAGTACTCTAACCACCTGAGCTAATCGCCCGAAAATATCAATATCAAAAAAACGACATTCTAAATTAAAACATTATCGATTATGGCCAGTGACCCTCCCGACCTGTCGGGACAAGTACTCTAACCACCTGAGCTAATCGCCCGAAAACATCAAAATTTAAAAATCTTCATTCAAAATCTGTACAGCACTGATAATGGTTAGTGACCCTCCCGACTTGTCGGGACAAGTACTCTAACCACCTGAGCTAATCGCCCGAAAATATCAAAATTTAAAAATCTTCATTCAAAATCTGTACAGCACTGATAATGGTTAGTGACCCTCCCGATCTGTCGGGACAAGTACTCTAACCACCTGAGCTAATCGCCCGAAAATATCAATATCAAAAAAACGACATTCTAAATTAAACCATTATCGATTATGGCCAGTGACCCTCCCGACTTGTCGGGACAAGTACTCTAACCACCTGAACTAATCACCCGAAAATATCAATATCAAAAAAACGACATTCTAAATAAAACCATTATCGATTATGGCCAGTGACCCTCCCGACTTGTCGGGACAAGTACTCTAACCACCTGAGCTAATCGCCCGAAAATATTCTCTGTGGTGCCGATTCACTATCTGTTACTATAGTGTTTCTGCTTTGCCCGTCTGTAAGTGCTTCAAAAAACGAGACTTAATTTAAATAATGTTTCCTACACACGCAACGGAAAACTAACAGATAAAATTACCTGTATTTTCGTTACAATATTATCTGATTCCGACCACTTTTTACGTTAATTTAAAACAATTATTTATATTTTTGCCAATGAATATCAACAGTTCTTTACCATACTGTTCTCTCTTATTAAGGATAGTATTTACAAGTTCCTCTCTGGGTTTTTAATATTGCGATTTTCTGTTTCCGAGTCATAATTAATATTACGTATTGTACTCCCCATCTAAATACTTCTCATACAAATCCTTAAAATCATAACACCCACGCTCACCAAGTTTATTGATCAAGACACTTGTCCGGTGTTGAACATAACTGTCTCCACTCTGGTAAAGGGCTCTGAACAACTCCGAATATTCTTCAGATCGGTAAGAGGGAAATGAATTGTCTCTCAACGTGAATCCTAGTAGATGAACTAGATATCTGAACAGACCTTTTTCTCTGAAAAATGTGTACAATTCCATGATTTCCAGCGATCGGGTATTCATATCGGTCTTTTCAAAGGCTTTACGAATTATCAGATAGTCTGGATAGTTCATCTCAGGAAAACATTTGTAAGTAAATATAATTGCTTCCAATTCGTCTTTATAATTATCCGGATTCTCTTTAATAATCGAGTAACGGTATCGGATGTATTTGCGAACACGTTTGCCGATATTAAATTCTTCACTATAAGAACGGACATGGAAGTGAATCATCGACGAAAATATCTTAGGATGTTTCTCATAACAATTCTCTATTTTCTTTATCAGATTTTGATTACAGTTTGAGTGCGTTTTATTTCTCAGATAATAAAATCCGATTCTGTCACCTAATGCTGTCTGTTCACGTTCATCTAATTCTTCATTGCAGAACCTTATAATATTCGGCATTAAGTATGGAAATAATTCATCCCGAAGACTCCGCGTCCACAAAAAGGCCTTCATCGCCGCTAACCAGAGTTTATGCTTATTCTTTGATTCCGGGAAAATATCTTGAATATGGTCCAGCATCCACTCTTTATCCAGGAAGTAGAAGTTTGCCGTATGCCGTCCTAATAGATAATTAACGTAAATATCATTACCAATATTCTCAGTTAATAATTTCCTGAACTCTGTAAGTATTTCCGGTTTTTCTGTATATCGATAAACCATGAAATTCAATCCGATCCAGGCTTGCCAGTAATCCCCTTCAGTACGATTGATGAAGGACTGTTCGGCTTCAACCAATTCTAAATCTTGGAATACTTGTTTGTATGCTATTTTGTTAAATCTTATCAAAATATCTATCAGTATTTTACTATCCTCAATCGATATTTTATTGTTTTTATTTCTATTCAAATCGCTCAGATAGCTAAAATACTTCCCAAAACCATATTGAAATCTGAAGATATGTTGATCTTCAAAATTCAGATTACCTGATTCGACTTCATCAAGTACCCAATTCAGATAATCAACACAAACGGCTAAATATTCATGTCGATAGACATCATCCTCTGGTAAAATACCGTCTGGAACTGTACCCAAATACAGTTTCCTCAGATTAACATCTTTAAACAGGTCAAGATGATCAATAAATTCATCTCTTCTTTTCTTGATGACTACCTGGAAAGCTCTGCGGAGCCCCTCATATTCCGGCTGGAAACTGAATGTATTTTTTGCTTTTGCTTCATCAAAATCCAGTAGACATTGCTTTATTTCCTGCCAATCCATTGATGACAACTCTTCAACTGTATATGGTGAATCCCAACCTGATCGGGATTCAGAATATCCGACTTCATACTCAGGGTGTTCCGGTTCGTAACCTAACTTCCTTTCGAAGTCTTTTATTTTAGCCCCTCTCTCATTAGTTGGAGAATTCTTTTGGATTGCTAACAGCCATTTATGTTTCCATTGCCAGTTCGCCCGTTCAATTCTTTCGGGTTCGAGATCGGAACGTAATTGCTGGTGACCTTCTGATAATATTTCATCAATTATTTGTGGATTCTGTAATTCGGAATACCGCTTTCTTATGACCTCCCACAATTCATGGGACACGGTATAATCCGAAAACATTTCACTATTTATAAACATTTCTTCATATTTATTGTCAAGAAAATCAAATCGTTCACCAAAAAGATACACAGCCAACCGCTTAAATATCGGGTACTCCTGTTTGGATAATACATTCAGAATTAATTCACTGTTTTCCTTGTCATTAGTCAAATCAATTATGTCTCTGAGCATTGTAATAATTGTGTCCTGTGTGCTGACACCAAGATTATACCTTGATTTTTCTATAGCAGGGCGGGCAACATTGCTATAATCATTATAGTATAAATCATCTTTAAGAGGGTGAATGATTTTTAATATCTTCGAATATTCATTCACTAAATGTTCAAAATATGGCAAAGGATTGGATTGAATGACATCCTTTATCTCTTTGAATACTTCCGTTACCCAATATTGATCATAGTTAAATTTAATCTCTTTTGAATGAAATGCCTCCTCTTCCCGATAGACGAAATTAAAGATTTCTTTGAATATCATTAAAATTGTATCACTTGATTCGACCTCTTTCAGTTTTTTGACAAACGGCACAAACTCCGATATGACCATATGGGCTGCTCGATTGGATAAATGCAGGCACCATAACATGATATCCAGTGTTTTTGAAGTATATTGCTTATCTAACAAAATACAAATCTCAGAAATCCTTAAAACGTTGTAGTCAGATAAATTTGGATTATTTAACTGATCTTTCCAGTCAAATAATAGGTTGAAAATCACTTCATCGTAATCATGGTTTTTCCGTAAGACTACTCGTATATATTCTAATGGAAGAAAGAAATCACCATATTTTTCATCGAAAGTCAGTAAACCGTTATCAATTAATATTGGTATCCATCTTCCATCAGCAATACGAAATAATTCATCGAAAAAATATCTATAATACCCAGTGTCCGATAAAAGCAAAATTGAAGACTTTGTTAGTTTTCTATTTGAAATATCTTTATCAATTATATGAATAATTTTATCGTAAAACATTATATCGTTCCATCAAGAAGTTGAGGTTTTTTCATTTTTCTAATAAAATAATCTAATATATGATGCAAATTAATATAACTATCACCTTCAACTATGAAATAGATTGGTTTTACATTTAAGGCAATAAGGAAATCATGATATTTTTGTTTATAACCAGAGTATTCTGCTTCTCTCAAAGATGATGGTAAAAGAATAAAATGCGGTCCAAATTCAGCCCACATCTCATCTTTTTTCATGGTAAATATCTTTTCAAACAGCGCAACAAATTCAAAATCGTTAAAACTAAATCCAGCAAATAAAATATTATTCTCGTATGTGATAGCACTAAGTAGTCTCTTTATGTAATCAGTCTCCTCATATGCTTCTTTGTAGCTTTCTTCAGTAAATATTATTCTGTTATTTATATCGTTCACAAAAACATTTCCATGTAGATAACAAGTACAGTCAGTATTTATATGGCTTATTCGAAAACGGGGCCAATATTGTGGGTTATAATTCTTTAAAGTGCCAGTTGCAGCAGAGTCAAGAACATTATCAAAATTGGTTGTGATTCTTGAAAAGAAATCTGCTTTTAGAATATGCTCATGAACTGCTAAATGTGGAAGTTTTCTTCCATTGATTATTCTTTTTATTTCATCGTAAAAGCCAATTTTCTTTACGACACATTGTTTTTCCAATTGGCTTGCTATTTTTAATTCATCTCCATCCTCAATTTCGATTTCTTTACCAAATGCCTTTAAATATATTTCGCCTAATAACTTTTTCCATGTTGGGATACCAGTATCTTTTGATAATCCAGCACCAATGAATAATATTAATCTTTCTGAATATTCGAGTGCTGTAAAAAGGTTATTTTCAGACTCAGTATCTAATAATTTGTATTGGAGATTTTTATCTTTTACTGTTGTTTTCATATCACCTAATGCTATTCACCACACTCCCCAGCACCTTTTCCAGGCTCTCCTGGGATTTGGTTAAGCCCTTCTCCAGATCATCGCACAATCTCATCAATTCATCGACTTTGGTAACGATGCAGTGTTGTTCGTTTATCGGAGGAACAGATATCAGTAGATAATTAATTTTATCTTTTCCAATATTTGGTTGTGCATTTTGATTTATTTGGTTTACGACTAAGTCTTGAAATAAGCCGGATTTTAAAATAATTTCAGCGTAATCCTTAAGAAGATAACGTTCCAAGGGGAAGAAATTCCCAACACGATAATTTTGAACCACGATACCATAATCAATTTTAACTCGTGTAATCTTCCCTAAAGTTCCTCCTGTTAATGCCATTAATAGATCGTCTTTTTGGATTAAATACTCTTTAAACTCATCATTTCTTGATCTATCAATATAGTCACAATTAGATAAATCAAGAGTTCCATCGGTCTTGCATTGTGTAATTTTTATTACTGGAATTCCATCTTTTACAAAATCGTAATTTCTAAATTGATGTCCGTGCCTTAAAGTTATTATATTACCAAACCTACACCATACCCACCCCTTCGGCAATTCATAGGGAATCTCATCCGGCTGGATCGGCGGCAGTGGCTTTTCCTTTTTGATCTTCCCTTCTGCAATCAGTTTCTGCTTCTCGGCTTTGATCTTCTTCAAGAGTTCCGTTGCTGGTTTGTCATTCGGATCTTGCGGAACGAGTCTCCCCTGCACAGCCAGTAGCAGGATGGCTTTTTTCAGCTCGGCAACATTTTCCGGTATGCGGTAGAATTCAGTGAAGTGGTCCACAATCCGCTGCCAGTGTCCAGCAAATTCTTCCGGCGTTTGAGAATTCAGCAAGGTAAAGAGCGCCGCCTTATTCATCAGCAAGCGCTTACGGTCGCGTTTATCTTTAAGCATTTCCAACTCATCACAGAGCGCCATCAACTGATCGACTTTGGCAACGATGCGGTGTTGTTCTTGAATAGGCGGAATTGGAAATATACCCATTCTCATTTGAGAATCATTAATGGCAGGATAAGCCATCCCAATCATTTTAGATTCGACATAATTAGTAAATATCAGGCTTCTTAAGTAAAAATACAGATATCGCTCATTAATCCCACCAAGCGGATTCATCACATAGAATGCTGTACTGACAATAGGTTCGAATTCAAAGTCTCTTTCAATAATAGCTATATTAAGAAGATAAGGTCTTACAGTAGAATATATTATACATTTTGACTTTACTATTTTACGTGCTCTGGAAGGTGCTTCATTAGGCTGCAAGATGTCTAATTCATTTGAAATTATTCCTCTTTCTTTGTTGATAGACGAAACATCAATATATGTAAATTTTTTATCAGGTTTCTTCTGCCCAAAATTAATAGTTACTTCTGGAATTCTACACCACACCCACCCTTTCGGCAATTTATAGGGAATCTCTTCTGGTCTAATCGGTGGTAATGGTTTGTCTTTCTGAATCTTGCCTTCGGCAATTAGTTTCTGCTTTTCGGCTTTGATCTTTTTGAGGAGTTCACTTGCAGGTTCATCGCTTGGATTTTGGGGAACCAGTTTACCCTGGACTGCCAGTTGCAGGATCAATTCCCGCATCTTTTTAATGCTGTTTGGCGCATCCAGCAGTTTCTCAAAATGGTCGAAGAGCAGATTCATCGCTTCTGACCTCCAAGCGCACTCATCAGTTCCTGTTTGAGTTGGTCACGAACTTTCCCGATCTGTCCTTCCAGTTCATAATATTTCTTCAGTAATTCTTCCGGGTCGCCGTGGTCTTCATCCTCCGTATTGGGATTTTTGATATCCAGGTTGAAGTTACGCTTTTTAATCTCCTCAAAACTGACCTTCCAGGCGAATTCATTCTCCTCCCGTTTGTCCCACCAGGCTTTTTCCGGCTCAAATTCCTCAATCCGCATCGGTTTGGTTTTGGAATAGGATTTAAAGCCTTCTGGATAGGGATGTTCAAAATACCATACTTCTTCCGTGGGCTTACCCTTTTCAAAGAAAAGCAGGTTCGTGCGGATACCAGTATAGGGATTAAAAACACCATTTGGCAGACGGACAATTGTATGAAGATTGCACTTTTCCAGCAGGCGTTCCTTGATCCGGGTTTTCACGCCTTCACCAAAAAGGAATCCATCGGGCAACACAATCCCTGCCCGTCCCTTATCTTTGAGCAATTGAATAATCAGCAATAGAAACAGATCGGCAGTTTCACGGGTACGATATGTAGCCGGAAAATTATTCTCAATACCCGGTTCTTCGGTTCCGCCAAAAGGCGGATTGGTCAGAATGACATTCACCCTATCTACTTCACCATAATCCCGCAACGGCCGGGACAGTGAATTCCCGCGAGTAACCATCGGCAGATCGATATCATGCAGAATCAGGTTCGTCGTACAGAGCAGATGGGGCAGCGGTTTCTTTTCAATGCCCTTCAGGGATTGGGCCAGCATCTGCCAATCATCTGGACCCTTGGCTTGTTTGCGTATATTTTCCAGTGCACAGGCCAGAAAGCCACCGGTTCCACAGGCGGGATCAAGCACCGTTTCACCCAGTTGCGGATTCACCATATCCGCCATGAATTGCGTCACCGCTCTGGGTGTATAATATTCCCCGGCATTCCCGGCGCTCTGCAGATCCTTGAGCAGTTTTTCATAAATATCATTAAAGACATGCCGGTCTTTCATATCATTGAAGTCCACCTGGTTGATTTTATTGATCACCTGTCGGAGCAACGTGCCGGATTTCATATAATTATAGGAATCCTGGAACACTTCCCGTACCATGAACTTGCGGGGATCATCGGTCTCGGCCAATTCCATCTCTTTAATGGTTTTAAACAGATCATTATTGATGAAATCCAGCAACTCATCACCGGTAATACCCTCATCGTGTTTGGCCCAGTTTCGCCAGCGCAGGTTTTCCGGAATCGGCGATTCATAATTATCGTCTTCCAGCTCCCGCTCCAATTCCTTATCGTCAAAGATTTTCAGAAAGAGCATCCAGACCAATTGTGAAATCCGCTGAGCATCGCCGTCAACACCCGCATCCTGGCGCATAATATCCTGAATCGATTTTATCAATGCTGATAATGACATATAGTTTATTCTCCTTTTTTCACTCTTCCGTCCCCCCTATTAAGGGGGGAACCAAAGGGGGGTGTTATATTTCCTATTCCTTCATGCCATCATCTGTAATAGTTCCATAACCCCCTGAATCCCCCTTATCATAGGGGAACTTAATCACTCAATATTGTTGATACTTCAAATAACTTCACACACATCTCGTCCCCCCTAACAAGGGGGGAACCAAAGGGGGGTGTTTTCGTCTCACACCTAATCATTATCTGCAACACTTTTACAACCCCCTGAATCCCCCTTTTCATAGGGGGACTTCGCCGGCTCGGGCTGTTTTTCCTTCTCTTTAGGGAACTTTGATATCTGATGTTTTTCAATCCAATCTGCGATAACCTGAACTACATCTTCGAGATTCGTTTTTACATCGTCATCAAAAAAACGCAGAAAACGAACACCTTGTGCTTCGATTGCCTGTTGCCTTTTTCGATCATATTCCAGTTTATCATCATGGCTGATACCGTCTATCTCTATCGCCAGGCGCAGCTTTGAGCAGTAGAAATCTACGATGTAATTCCCTATCGGTTTTTGCCTCGTGAATTGATACCCTTTAATTTTCCGTCCTTTCAAGCAAAGCCAAAGTAACGCCTCAGCTTTCGTTCCTTTTTTTCTAAGGGATCGTGACAATCCTTTTAATTTATGATTATAATAAATCTTCATTGCTATTTAAATAATAGTTGCCAGTTATTAATTAGCCGATTCCTGCATATAGAGTTGGCTTTCCAAATCCCGGATGGCGTTCAGATATTGCTTTTTCCCGCCGAAATCGTTGATAATCTGCAATGGTGTACCGATTTGTGTAAACGGTTCAATCCGTAAAAAGTCCACGACTTTCTGAGGACTGAAAGCCTCCTCAATGGATTGGATACCGTCGTCTTCATACTTTTGTAACAGCGCATCCATGACCTTTCGGGCAGTTTCGCCATACTTCCCAAAATAGTTCCGTTTCTTGACATTGTTCGCCCGTTCCTGACGGGTCATCGGCGGCATATCAAACGCGACATGGCTAATCAGATCAAAGGGATCGAGGTCTTTCCCGACCTGTTCTTTCAATTCCTCTAAAAAGACACCCTTGTCAGCCAACTCCGTAATGATGGCAATCTTCTGATCAGTTTTATTCCATTTATTCAGAAATTCATCCAATGACCGGAATTCCTTCAACAGATTCTGTTTTGAATAATCTTTTAGCGATACCGATACAAGCCCTTTGTCCTTATCCATGTATTGAATACGCTCAGCAACGATTTCAACGGGGACATCGTTCACATAGTATTTCTTTGCTTTGGTCGGCGGATCGTTTTTAATGCTAATATTCGGTCCATCAATATCAATGATGACATCACCACCATCATCTTCACCAGTATCAATATCATCTCCATTTTCATCAACTGGCGGAACCATGGGATCATCTTCTTTGGGTTCATAAACCTGAACCGGATCACCATCAAAATCTTTATCATAAAACAGGCGGGTAGCATTCTTGAAATCAATGATGGTGAAATACATCTTATTGAAATCTTCACGGACTCGGGTTCCCCTGCCGATAATCTGTTTAAATTCCGTCATGGAATTGATGGTTTTATCCAGTACAATTACGCGTGTTGTCTGAGCATCTACACCCGTACTCATCAGTCTTGAAGTAGTGGCAATTACCGGATAATCCTCTTCCGGATCGATAAATGAATCAAGTTGTTTTTTACCTTCATCGTCATCACCGGTAATCCGCATAATGTATTTATCATTTTTAGCCACTTCATCAGCATTTTCATTGATTAATGCCTGACGCATTCGTCCGGCATGCTCGACATCGTCACAGAAGATAATAGTTTTTGAAAACCGGTCGGTCTGTTTCAAATATTCAGAAGTACGTTCAGCCACCAGTTCAGTGCGTGGTTCAATTACCAGTTTTCTATCGTAATCTTTCAGATTATAAATCCGGTCCTCGATTTCTTGACCATATTTATCAAGTTTCCCGGCAGGTGGGCGCCAACCGCTCAGGTCTTTATCAAGGTATACTCGAATGACTTTATAGGGAGCCAGAAAGCCGTCATCAATTCCCTGCTTCAGCGAATACATATATACAGGATCACCAAAGTAATGAATATTGGACACATACTTCGTTTCTTTGGGTGTGGCAGTCATACCGATTTGAGTTGCCGACGTGAAATAATCCAGAATCTCCCGCCATTGGGAATCTTCGGCAGCACTCCCTCGATGACACTCATCCACAACTATTAAATCAAAGAAATCCTTGGAAAACCGCTTGAATATCTTTTTCGATTCTTCTTCACCGGTAATAGCCTGATAGAGTGCCAAGTACACTTGAAAGGATTTATCAACTTTTCTGCCTGTAATTTTATGCATTACATCATTAAAGGGTCTGAAATCATTGTTTCTGGTCTGATCAACCAGGATATTTCGATCAGCTAAAAAAAGTATACGTTTTTTAATTCCCGCTTTCCAAAGCCGCCAGATAATCTGAAACGCCACAAAGGTTTTACCGGTACCTGTCGCCATGACCAAAAGAACACGGTTCTGACCGTTGACAATCGCCTCAATACTTTTATTTATGGCAATTCGTTGGTAATAACGTGGCTTTTTTCCATTTCTCTCGTAATAATATTCCTGAGTTATAGTCTTTTCACTGTCTTCAGAAATCCCTATCCACTGTTTATACCTGTTCCACAAATCGTCCGGCGAAGGGAATTTTTCAAGCGGCAAAGCCAGTTCTATTTTCCCGATATTTTGAGTGCGATCATGTTCCATGAAACCATCGCCATTACTGCTATAGACAAAGGGTAAATCTAATACCGCGGCATAATCCAGGGCCTGTTGCATCCCGTCCCCAAGGGCGTGATTATTATCTTTTGCTTCAATGACAGCAATCGGAATATTGGGTTTGTAATAAAGAATGTAATCAGCACGCTTTTTTGTGCCACGCTGAGTGATATTTCCTTTGACGTGGATTCTGCCAGCTGTGAAAGTGACTTCTTCCCGTATCTGGCTCTTAATATCCCAACCTGCGGACTTTATTGCCGGAGTAATATACTTGGTGCAAATATCGCGTTCGGAAAGTTGTTTTTTATCCGTCATTCTGCTAGTTCACTTTTTATAATTTCGATAAATAAAGAAAATCCATTATGATACACCACTCAGTTTTTCGACGATCAATCTAAAATTCTTCATAATCGATAAAACATTCTCGCCCAACAGCTCCCCACCGTCATTCCCAGTACAACATGTTTGTATTCGCCGGAGTCCATGTGACCCCGCATCTTATCGGCCATCTCCCAGAGTTTGTTTTCAAAGCCGAGCTTGGCTCCGTTGCTGCTGTTCTTTACCATACTGTTCTCTCTTATTAAGGTATTTCATACAGGGTTGATTGAGATATTATCCGTCACTATGCAGACCGCTTGCATTAATTGTTGGTCGATATGTTGACGTGCCAGTTCCTCGGGCGTCATATACAGGTCTCACTTTTAGCAGTATCCATTCATAACTATTTACAGTCGCTGAATTTTAATTAATGCAGTGAATAGATGCAACTGAAATGATTTAGTTAATAATTCGCACTATCGTCATTTTAATGAATAGCGCAACGGAGTCTCAAAAAAGAAATTACACTGATGCAAACATCGGGGAATTCTCCCGATTAAATGACATGGACGCCATCATCGTCAATGGTTATCAGCTTCTGTTTGTATAGCAGTCCAATCGCCCGCTTAAACGTCTTTTTACTGACGCCAAACAATTGGTAAATGAGTTCCGGCGAACTCTTGTCATTGATCTCAATGTTATCCTGGAATTTCTTAAACTGCTCCAGAATTTCCATCGCCACATTGTCCACTTTTCGATAGCCCGGGGCATGCAGACTCAGGTCAATTTTATTATCTTCCCGTATCTTTTTAATAAATCCCCGGATCGCCGTACCGGTTTCCAGTTCATAGAAGATTTCACTGTGATATAAAATTCCGATCCAGCGGTTATCGATAATGGCTTTGTAACCCAGCGGCGTTGAGCCAACAATAATCAGTTCAACTTCCTGAGCTTCCTCAAACCCATGATACAGATCCTTGAGAAATCCATCAACCCGTGAAGATGCAGCGATCCGATTACTTTTCTCGTCAATGTAAACATATACGGCATAGGAATGCCCGGCAATCATCTTATTCTGCTGTTCACGAAAAGGAACGAACAAATCCCTGGGCAGTCCCCAATCCAGAAAGGCGCCGACTTTCGTTACGGATTTCACCGTTAGCAGGGCAATTTGCCCAACGACCGCCAGTGGTTTCTGTGTCGTGGCAACCAGCCGCTCATCCGAATCGTGATAGAGAAAGACGTCGATTTTGTCCCCAATTTCACAGGTTTCCGGAACATCTTTTCGGGGCAACAGAATCTCAATATCCTCACCGGCATCAAGGTAAACTCCAAAGTCAACGGTTTTTATAACAGATAAATTATGAAACCGGCCAAAATCAATCATAGCTGATTCTCCTAATTCAAAAGCAACATTTTTTGTGTAGTGGCTTTGTTTTGCTGTTGAAGCATAATAAAATAGACACCGCAACTCACCCGGCGGCCTTCTCGGTTTTTACCATCCCAGGTATAGATATGCAGACCGGTCTCAGGATTGTCTAGTTTTAACCATTGAATTTGTTCACCACGAATATTGAAAATCTGCAAGCTTGCCCGGGTATCATCTGATAATCTGAACCGAATTTGAGCAAGACCGCCGTTTGAGGCAATATAGGGGTTGGGAATAACAGGAAACAGCTTCAACGCTTTATTCGGTATGGTAAAAGAATCCGCAAAACTTAACGAATAAGTAAGTGTGTCAATACCATTGAAGAAAGAAAACGGGATTTGAGACGTCCGAATGTTTTCGGAGTCAATCAAAACATCAACGTCGATTGTATCGCTTGTCCTGACGCTACCATGGTACGGATAAAATACCAACGCAGGTTCACCGCTTTTGAACATGAATTCCCCGGTATCGTTGCCTATGTTAACGACTCTCATCGACTTCTTTACCACGGAATTATTAAATCTCAGGTCGTAAAAAAACAGACCAGTTTGAGAGGCGTACGGATTCCGCTTCATTACCGAAATCAACACCGAATCCAAACCGGCCGACGATTCAATTTCAAGCAGCTGATTGTAAAGTCCGGGGGTTAAATTATTCCGGTTAATAGCCACCGTTATACGTTGCAAAGTCACCAGCCCGGAACCTTCCGTCGATGAGAGTGTCATCCAGCTGGGAATCGGGGATTTTATATGCCAGTCGATTGAACCGCTGCCCAGATTCCGGAGCTCAAACTGTTTTGAATATTCATTTTCCCAAAAATAGAGAATCTGTGGCGATACCTCAATATCCGGCTCTACGGCAATATCACTATGCAGAATTGCACCGATCATCCAGTCTCCATCCAGGCTTAAACCACTTACTTCGTAATTGTTCAGGTCCCTGTATCCACTACCAGTATCAAGATACGCCCGTCCGAATCCTTCGTGGGTTTCACTGTACCCAAGGCTCTGGTTTCTGTCGTCACTTCCAGCCGAAACATAAATTTCTTTGGAATCCGGAATCGGAACGGCACTCGGAAGATAAAAGTTTGTCCATTCACCAGGGCTTGGAACAATATCATATTTTGCAATCGGGTATTGATTAAGATATTCAAATATCCGAATTATGACAGAAGCATCGCCGGCTACATTGAACTTGACTCCTGCCAGTCGATAAGATGCGCCATATGGGGCTGTAAATTTTTCGGCTACCTTCGCGTAATTCAACTGAATATAGTACGTCAATTCATCATCATACACAATCTCAGTCTCTTCAACTCCGCCAACAAGTTGTGCTGAATAAGAGAAAATTTTTTTCTTATCCAGGGTGGATATTTTTGTCCAATATGGAATGAAAGTAAGTTTATTATAGGAAATTCCAAATAACGGATCCTCATAATGAAATGGACTGCTGCTCAGGTTCACTAACTTTACGGAAGATTCACTGCCTTCTTTGACAATAGCCAATTTAAAATCTGAATCCACTGTAAAGTCCAGGTCAAAACGCAGATTTTTTCCGGCAAAAAACTGGATATATTGGGCGGCCGAGTTTTTAACCGAAACATCAATCTTCTCGCCCTCCAAAAAACTGCCATAAAAGTAATCCGAGTAAACTTCGGAAATCTGAATATCGCCATATCCATAGGTACCATTATCGATATCGGAATCGTTTATCAAATTAGCCACAAACCAGTTCCCCATCAGTTCATCCGTATCAATCGTCAGTCCGTGATTTGTCAGGACACGACCGTAACTATCCAGCGAATTTGCGGTTTCTTTAATCACATCTTTAATAAATTCCAAACCAAACTGTTTATAGCAATACAGTGTCCATAATCCGACTTTGGCGTAGTCGGCGATGCCGTTATCAAAACTTGTCAAAGGACGATTTGTGTCCCGCAAAAACGTGCCGTAGGAACGGGATTCAAATCCCAGTATAAACATTGCAAATTCAGACATCCCCTCATTCAGCCAGGTACTTTCATCATCATCAACGCCATAATGAATAAGATGCTGTAATTCATGGGCAACAATTCCGAGCGTATTTTCGTCGTATATTTCAGCCGGGTTGGTATCGATATACATGATATCGCCGAAATTGCCATTTCCGGAGCCACTAATCTGATCCCTCGGGTCAAAATAACCGGCTACATATACCGGATTTTCTTCTTCGTCATAATTATCCCGTATATTGGTCAATAAAACGAGTAATTTTTCATTATTATCAACATCCGGTATCTCGCCAAATATATCAATCTCATTTGCTAAAATTCCCTTGTTGGAATTAACTGACCCTGAGGGAGTCTCATAAAGCAACGCATCAATTATTTGACGGGCATCATCAGAAGTAACCCGGTCATCGTCGTATTCTGCTAATTCGACATAAACAACAACGCCGCCTTCCTCTTTTAATTTTTTAAAAGATACCTCGATCATTGTTGGTGTTGAGGAGGTAATATCCTCGTAGATAAAGAAAGTGGTATCGCCGGCCGCTGGTTTTTCCAGTCGGCTTTTGATAATAATATCACCCGTTTTAGAACTTACAAGGGGAAAGCCGCACGTCGGTGTTGGACGGGAAATAGTTAGCGGTGTAGCGGACAAAATTAACGAGAGAAAAGCAATAAAAAAGAATACTGTATTCTTCATTATGTATTTGGAATGGAATGCCATTCGTCAACCGGATCCCTTGTCATCAGGTCAATCAGGGCAGTTCGGGGATATTTTCCCTCGAATAAAACCTTATGAATTTCAGCGGAGATGGGCATCAAAATATGATATTTTTCAATCATCTGGTGAACGGTCATACAGGTATGCACTCCTTCGGCAACCATTGACATTCCTTTCAAAATATCATCCAGATTCCGGCCTTTTCCAATCTCCTCACCCACATATCGGTTGCGGCTATGCTTACTGCTGCAAGTTACAATCAGATCACCGACACCACTGAGACCGGCAAAGGTTGCCTCTTTGGCACCAAGAAGGACTCCCATCCGAATAATTTCCATCAATCCCCGGGTAATCAAGGCTGCCTTGGAGTTATCTCCCAAGCCGAGTCCATCACAGATTCCGGAAGCAATAGCGATAATATTTTTAATGGAACCGCCCAGTTCAACGCCAATGATATCCGTACTGGTGTACACTCTTAAATAGCTCGAATTAAACAGATTCTGAACATACCGCGCACTGTCGATGTCCGTCGATGCTGCAACAATAGCGGTCGGCACTTCCCGGGAAACCTCTTCCGCATGACTGGGTCCGCTAAGTGTGACAATTTTATCAACCGGATGATTCAGGATATGGTTGATTAGCTCACTCATTCGATAGAGGGTATTCTCTTCGATGCCTTTTGAGAGATTGACGATTATAATGTCATCATTTATCAGGCCTTTGACAATGTTCAATAAATCCCGCATGGTATGAGACGGTACTGCCACGATGATACTCTCGGCATCTTTAATGGTCTCGCGCAGATCGTTGGAGATGACAATTTCATCGGGAATTGGAATACCGGTCAACAACGGATTCCGCCGGGTTTTATTCATAAAGGCAACGTTCTCGGGAAAATATTCCCACATCGCAACCTGGATATCTAATTTGTGAAGATGAATAGCAACCGTTGTTCCCCAGCTGCCGGCACCTAAAACAGCAATTTTCGTGCGTTTCTGGTTTATACTCATATTTTCCAGATTAAAACTTTTATTTTATCAGGCCGATCACGGTCGGCTTTTCACCTTTATCTCTGAGAATATTAAGAATACTATTTTGCGCTGAACTGTCAACAATCAAAATCAGGCCGATCCCCAGATTGAATACCTGGCGCATCTCTTCAGTATCAACATTTCCCAGTCGCTGGATATAGGAAAATACCGGCAGCCATTCCCAGGAATCCCAATCAATATCGAGCTTTAAACCATCGGGTAGAATCCGACTGGTATTTCCTTCGATACCGCCTCCGGTGATGTGGCTGATTCCGTGCAGGTCATCATTATCAAGCAGATCTTTAATGATTGGTAAATATGAACGGTGCACGTTCAATAATAGATCACCAAGCACAGCATCCAGTTCCTCGATATAATCCGATAGAGCATGATGCTTAAGCAACACCGAACGTGCCAGCGAATACCCGTTGGTGTGCAATCCGCTGGATTGAAGGCCGATTAATATATCACCAGCCTGGATATTCCGCGGCAGAAGCCGGTTTTTCTCTGCGACACCGGTAATCGTGCCCACGAGTTCGAAGTCTTTTTGTTGATAAATTCCCGGCATTTCGGCCATTTCACCGCCAATCAATGCGCAGTTATTTTCCTTACAAGCCGTTGCAAGCCCCTGCACGATTTCGGTGACAATAGACGGCTCTAGTTTTCCTAGACCAATATAATCCAGGAAAAACAACGGTTGGGCCCCGGTGGTCAAGATATCATTTACACAATGATTTACCAGACATTGCCCAACGGTATTATAGCGCTCCATCAACGTGGCAATCATCAGTTTTGTTCCGACGCCATCGGTACTGGAAACCAGCACGGGTTGTCTGAATTGCTTTACCGGAAATTCAAAACAGCCGCCAAAGGATCCGATATCGGTTAATACATTTGGACTAAATGTTTCTTTTACGATATTTTTTATAATTGCTACCGCATCTCTACCCGCCTGGATATCGACACCGGAATCCCTATAGCTGCTTTTCAACGCTATTCGGCCTCTGAATATAACCGATTAATCATGTCCTGATATTTCTTTTCAACAATGTTTCTGCGTATTTTCATCGATGGTGTCAGTTCACCACTCTCAATTGTAAATTCCTGGGGCAACAGGATATAGCGTTTGACTTTTTCGAACTGAGCGAATCCTTCCATTGATTCTTCAATAACGCGATCATAAAGTTCCCCAACTTCCGGCAATTTTATAAGTTCGTCTCTGGTTTCCCACTTCAACTCTTTATCTTTTGCCCAGGTTTCAAGATTTGGAAAAGACGGAACGATAAATGCCGATACAAATTTTCGTCTATCACCGATTGCCAGAATCTGTTCAATCCATTTTGATGTTACCAGAACATTTTCCATTGGCTGTGGCGCCACATTCTTACCACCGGAAGTGACGATAATATTCTTCTTACGATCGGTAATTGCCAAATATCCATCTTCATCAAACATTCCAATATCACCGGTATAAAACCAGCCGTCCTTATCAATGACTTCAGCCGTGGCTTCGTCATTCTTGAAATACCCTTTCATGATGTGTGGTCCGCGGGTTAATATCTCACCATCATCAGCAATTTTTACCTCGACGTTTGAAAGTATAGGACCGACGGTACCTAATTTATTCTTTTCCAATGGATTAATTGATATAACCGGTGACGTTTCGGTCAAACCGTAACCTTCGAGGATCGATATGCCTGCAGCTTTAAAAAATTTCCCAATCTCTTTAGATAACGGGGCGCCTCCGGATGCAAAGAATCTTAATTTTCCACCAACTTTTGCCTGTAATTTCGAAAATACCAATTTATTTGCAATTTTTAACTTCGTTTCAAGAAATACACCAACAGGACGACCTTGCTCACGTAGATTTTCAGCTTTTTTCCCACCATTAATTGACCACCAAAACAGTTTTTGTTTAACTGAAGAAGCGGTAGAGATATTATCAATTATTTTTGAATATACTTTTTCATAAAATCTTGGAACAGCAGTCATCAAAGTGGGGTGAATTTCGCCCATATTATCTGCAACTGTATTGATACTTTCAGCATAGTAGATTGCTGCTCCAACCGAAGTCGCTAAATAATGTCCTGCCATTCTCTCAAAAACATGACTTAATGGTAAAAACGATAAAAACCTATCGTTCTCATCAGCCGTGATAACTTTCAGACTACCGGCGATATTCGAGCTGAGATTGCCATGCGTCAGCATCACACCTTTTGGCTCTCCGGTTGTTCCCGATGTGTAAATCATTGTTAACACATCATCTTTATGAATCGACATGGCATCTCGTTCGAATTCATCCGGATGTTCAGACCGGTACTTTTCACCCATGTCAAGTAAATCACTCAGCAGAATCACATTTTCATCATCGAACTGTGTGTTATCAAGTACGATGACCTTCTCAATCTGTTTTGCTTCAGGCAGAAATGATAAAACCTTTTCCGCCTGTTCCTGGTCTCCGGCAAAAATAAACCGGCATTCCGCATGCTGTACAATCCATTTAACCTGTTTGGTTGTCAGAGTCGGATAGATGGTGGCTAAAACTCCCCGGGCACAGACTGTTGCGTAATCCGACATGGCCCACAGATGACTGTTATGCGATATAATCCCTACGTGATCCCCTGGTTTGATTCCCAGTGATTTTAATCCGCTGGAAATCTTTTCAACCATTTCGCGAACCTGAACAAATGTCATCGTCTTCCACTCATCACCCACTTTATACCCAAAAGCGGTTTTACCAGCATACTTGTTGGTTACTGAAATGAACATCTCCGCAATCGTCTCGAATTTTTTTTCTAACATAATTCAACCCCCCGTAAATGTTTTTTGTTTTTCAAGATAGAAACCTTAATTTTAGCCTGCTTTTTGCCGAGGTGGTGAAATTGGTAGACGCAGCGGACTCAAAATCCGCCGGACTTCGGTCCATGGGGGTTCGATTCCCCCCCCCGGCACTGTCAACACACTTGATTTATATATCCCCACCATGTCAATATAATAAGAAACAGCAGATTTCAAATACAAAAAATGTTTTCGATCTGCCGAAGTTATTAAAATTAATTGTTTATTATTCTTGACAGTACCAGTTCAGATCGACGTATCTCTTCAGAAGCATCCGGATAATTATTAATCACTTTCCTGAATTCAATCTTCGCCTGATCCAGTTGATTTAAGCGAAAATGACAATAACCAAGCCGCATTTGTGCAGCCGCTTCCTTATTTCCGTCACCGGCCCCAAAAACTTTCTGGTATGCCTGCAGTGCATCAGTATATCGATTTTGGTAATATAGCGCTTCACCAATCCAGAAATAGGCGTTATCCGTCAATGAATTTTTAGGATCAATGGCAACTATTTCATCAAAGATCTCAATTGATTCATTATATCGATTCTGGTTAAACAACATCATGGCTTTATCATAGAGTTTTTTCTGCATCGAGGCCGGAGCAGAACTCGATCGGGTAACAACCGCCGGAGTGGACGGGGAACTGGATTTCACCGATGCGGATGGCATTGTATGCATGTAAACAGCATAGGGATTGTTCTGAAGCCCTCCGTAGAACAGTTCGAAGGAGACCCTGCGGTTCATTGTTCGGCGGGCTTTATTGTTGCTTTCCACCAACAGATCACTAGAACTCTTCGGATTAATTTCAATTCGTTGGGCAATTTCACTCTGCATTTCCACTGGAAAAAGTTCGATCAGTATTTTTCCAAACGTTCTCGCTCGTTTTTCCGATAAGTCATAGTTAAACTGATCAGATCCTTCAAAATCCGTATAACCATTTATCCGGACTTTAATTTCAGGGTCGTTGCGCAGGGCTTTTACGATTTTACCAATTGTAACGTAATAATTCGAATTGAATGTTGAACTGGGCATTGTGGATTTATCATCAAAATATATATCATCAAAGGTGAGATTCTGGAAATTCAAACTCCCAGTCGGTACCGCTACCGGCTGTTTCGCCGGCAGTTCAACAATATCAGCAATCGGAGCAGCGATTTTTTCCGCAACCTGAATTGGTTCCTTGACGACAGCAACAACTGTATCTTTTGAGACCTGCACCACCTTTTCCGGGAGTGCAACGATGATAGTGTCTTTTTTGACAATTTCTTTTGTTACGGCCGGTTTCGGTTCAGCTGGTTTAATTACTTTTGGGGCAGCAATACTGGGAGCCGCTTTGGTAGATGAAATAATTTTCTGCGGAGGCACTTTGGGCTTCAGTGATCCCGGAGCAATATCCGGACGTTCACCCTCCTGCTGTACAAGTGATTGAGCGATCTGGTCTTCCTGTAGCGTACTGTCAGAAATCACTTCTTTCCCGCCGCCACAGCTAAGCAGATAAATACTAACAACTATCAGTAAGGCTAAGCGCTTCATCCCTCACCCTCCAAAGATGAAAGCACCCGACATGAGTCAGTTCTGCCGGATGCTTTTTATTCTAATGTTCATCATTACTTTTTCTTAGGTGCCGTCACGGGAGGAGTTTCCAGAGTCTTGACACGTTTCTCAAGATCACTCAACTCCCGAGTCAGACGACTTGCCGCAGTCTGGATATCGGTGAGCGAACGGTTTGTGGTGCGCTGAAATTGTGAAAGCCGGTTTGCTGTATCTTCCTGATCACGTTTCAGGTTGGCCAATTCGGCTTCAGTGTTCATTCTCAACTCCCGGATTATCAGACCAAGTGAGTCAACTTTAACATCAAATTTTCGGGTAGTTTCATCCAACTTTTCATCCATTGCAGTCAGATCTTTCTGAAACTGCTGAATATGTTTACCACGACCAATAAATTGAAGTTCAAGATCATGAACATTATGATCAAAGCGGTCGATATTTACAACATGCACCGAATCAGCTGCATTCAAATGGTCCATCCGATCATTAACCTTATTAAAGACGAAGGTATAATAGACGGCAACGGCAACAAGCAGAACTAAAACTATAGTCTTAATCAGTTCTTTCATTAACTACTCCCATATTTACGGTTCAATATTTTCATAAAAAAGTATTTTAATTATCACTCTGCAGACATTGCCGTTTGTTCAGGTACTATTTCGGGCGCTTCATTATTTTGAGGTCTGGGAAGCACTGAAATTCCGGAACGAAACGACTGTTTAGTCTCTTCACTTTGAATATCCGATATCAAGATTTTGACATCTTTATGAAATTGGGCAATGGTTTTCTCCAGCCGCTGGATCAATTCATTCATCAATTCTTTGCCATAAAGATTGTTAATCCCCGTTAGCAGGTCGTCAAATTTCGACATCAAGTAAGTATTGCAACTCTGCGTATTGCCGAAATCGATTTTTAACTCATCAGCCATTTCTGTATATCCTCATAAAAATACCAATATCAAATTTACAAAACTCATTTAAATTATCAATGTTTTTTGATAAGCATTTTACCACTTATCACCTTTAAATGTTTCCCACCTGTCAATATCTTTGATTATTAAGCGACAAATTCCGCGGATAGCGGAATTCAATTTGATTTCCACGCTTGGCTGGCTCGAAGATAACTTCTGCATAACTTCCTTAAATTCAAGCAGTTCATCGCGGTCAACTTCAATACTTAATCGGGTCAGCATCTTTGCTCCTGTTCATTACATTAATCATGATAATTTCTAAAATATCCTGTCATTTTACAACAGCTATTTTCGCGCCACAGCTACACATAGCACCCTGCAGATTTTTTTGATCTATCATATATCCCTGCCGTTCAATCAATAGTCGTCCGCATGAATAACAATAGGTATTACTTTCCTCAAAAGCAACAATATTGCCCTCATAAATATAACGCAAACCACTGTTAATGGCGATTTTTCTGGCACGATCCAGTTCTGTTTTCGACGTCCGTTGCAACTGCATCATTTTAAAACTGGGATGAAATGCCGAAAAATGCAGAGGAGTATCCACGCCCAGGTTTTTGACAATCCAGCGGGTCATCTCCTCAATTTCAGTCGCACTATCGTTAATCCCGGGAATTATCAGTGTTGTCAGTTCCAGAAAAGTCCCTTGTTTTTTAATTTCTATCAGGGCCTCGAGAACAGATTGTAAATCACCCCGACAGTAACGCCGATAAAAATCCTGTGAGAACGCCTTCAAATCAATATTGGCAGCATCAATGAAAGGATAAATGTCCGTAATTGCCTGTGGAGTAATATATCCGTTAGTAACCATAACAGTCTTCAATCCTGCATCATGGGCCAGACGGGAAATATCCATAACATATTCACCAAAAACGGTCGGCTCGTTATAGGTAAATGCAATACCAACCGAGCCGGAGCTCAACGCTGATTCGATGATCTCCTGATGATTAATATCCCGACTTTTCGACTCTTTCGTTGTTGCCCGGGCAATGTCCCAGTTCTGGCAAAACTCGCAAAACAGATTACAGCCAATTGTTCCAACCGACAGAATTTTTGAACCGGGGAAAAAATGGTAAAGCGGCTTTTTTTCGATCGGATCCAGATGAATAGCGACCGGATGCCCGTATGCAACCGTATACAGTTTTCCGTCAATATTTTGCCGCACGTTACATAGTCCATACCGATTTTCAGTGATTTTACAGCGGTGCGGGCATAATTCGCACTGAATAGTATCATTTACCCGTTTCCACCATAATGCTTCCTTCAATTGAAATCCCCGCTTCGATTTGAATTTAAACTAATCAATTGCAGCAGGGATGTCAACACAAGAAATGACTGATCCGCTAATTCGATCGGGAACAATTTTAAATATTTCAAGTATTACCAACATTCACTATATTTTGATCTGATTGAAATTAATTAAATGAATAAGGTGATCTAATGGCAAAAGTAAAAAAAGACAGAACAAAACAGTCCCCATTTATTGAACAACTTACTCTGAAAAATACAAATTTTATTATCTTTGGTATCGGTATTCTGGCAATTATTGTCGGTTTTTTAATCATGGCCAGCGGTGACACCTATTCATTCCGGACCCTGACAATCGCGCCGATTGTACTTTTAGTCGGATATTTGATAATAATCCCGGTTGCTATTTTATATCGAAAAAAGAACAATAGGGATAGCGAATCCAAGTAATACTCAAAATTTCATACACAAAAACGCTCTGTCCGAAATGGCCAGAGCGTTTTTTATATTCAAGTCATTGGATTAATTATAAATCGGACTTCTTTGATTCTTTTATTTCTTTTGCTGCTGTCGGTTTTGTATCCACAGAATCTGTTTTGTCATTTGACGGAGAACTGGGGCTGCTTTTTTTATTGGTATAATCCGTAATATAAAATCCGGAGCCCTTAAATATCAGACCGGTTCCGCCGCTGATTTTCCGCATAACGGTAGTCTGTTCACATATCGGACAAACTTTTATCGGCTCGGAACTCATACTCTGAAAGTATTCAAATTCATAGCCACAGTTTTCACAAATATAATCATAGGTCGGCATAAGACATTTCCAGATTAACTCATATTACATAAAATCGCTGCCACATTTACAATATCATCAACGCTGCAGCCCCGGGAAAGATCGTTCATCGGTTTTTTTAATCCCTGAATAACCGGCCCGACGGCTTCACATCCGGCAATCCGCTGCACTAACTTGTACCCGATATTGCCGGCCTGAAGATCCGGAAAAATCAGGACATTCGCTTTACCGGCAACAGGACTGTCAGGCGCTTTCTTGCTACCCACTTTCGGAACAATGGCCGCATCCAGTTGCAGTTCACCGTCAATCAGTAAATCCGGCCTTTTCTGCCTTACCAGTTCTGTTGCCTTAACAACTTTGTCTACCAAAGGATGTTTGGCACTGCCCTTTGTGGAAAATGATAACATGGCAATCCGCGGTTCCACTTTTATGACATTCCGGTGAGTATCGGCGGTAGCGATGGCAATATCAGCCAGTTGTTCCGCAGTGGGTTCCGGCATAACCGCACAATCGGCAAAACTCCAGACGTTTTTTTCATCGGGAGTGATCATAAAGAAATCACTGGAAACAGTCGGAGTATCGGGATGAGTACCGATAATATGGAGGGCCGCCCGAAGTACATCACCGGTTGTCGTATCAGCGCCTGAGACACAGCCGTCAGCAAAATCCTTTTCGACCAGCATTGCTGCAAAAAAAGTCGGATTCAACATCATTTTCCGGGACTGATCGATCGTGACTCCTTTATGTTTCCGTTTATTATAATAGGCTTCAGCAAAATCCGACATGTATTCTGATGCTTCCGGATTAATGATTAAGACACCTTCAAGTGATACTTTTAGCTCCTGAGCAAGCTGAAGAGTTTTATCTTCGAGACCGACCAGAATCACGGAAGCAATCTTTTCTTCGGTTAAAATGGCGGCCGCTTTAATCACCCGTTCATCATGGGCTTCGGGCAGAACAATCCGTTTATTTTTCAGTTTCGCCTGATTACGGATATTCTCTAATAATTTCATTCGTCACTCCTGAGTTTCCTGATTAATTCATTTTTTACAATTTCCGGCACAAATTCACTGACATTCCCGCCAAACCTGACAATTTCGCGGACGGTACTGGAACTCAGATAGGTGTAATCTTCATGGGGCATAAAAAAAACCGTATCGATATTATCGTTCATGTGGCGATTCATCAAAGCCATCTGGAATTCATAGTCAAAATCGGAAATTGCCCGGAGCCCCCTGATAATGACTGAAGCACCGACTTTCCGAGCATATTCAACAGCCAATCCCTTAAACTGGTCAATTTTAACATTCGGATATTGGCTGGTGCAGTTTTGAATCATCGCAATGCGCTCTTCCGTCGTAAACAGTGGATTCTTATGCATGTTTTGCGCAACGGCGATATAAACGGTTCCAAAAACCGAGGCCGCCCGTTTCAGAATATCCAGGTGACCGTTTGTAACCGGATCAAATGTGCCGGGATAAATTGCTAGTTTCATTTAGACCTTTATAATAGTTAAACTGGTTTCACCCATGATGCGATGTGACTCAATATAATTTGACAACTTTTCGGGAATTATTAACTCTTTCCCGGCTTCCAGGGCAACCCGTATCCCGGAAAACTGTTGAACGAACAGGTCAAATAACTCATTAAAATATTTATACTTATACGGCGGATCGGCTAATACGAGGTCGGCTTCCGGCGGATTGGATAGAAATTTCAGGACATCCATTTTCAGGATTTCAATATCCCCTTCTAACTCCAGTTTTCTGACATTCTCATGTATCAACTTGATCTGCTGGATATTTTGTTCGACCATAATACAGGATTTCGCTCCCCGTGAAATGGCTTCCAGCCCCAGATTCCCGCAACCGGCAAACAGATCTATCACACGTAAGTCTTCAATATTTCCCAAAATGGAAAAAAGCGACTCTTTGACCCGGTCACTGGTGGGTCTTAAGTTTGGATTGTGATTGGTTTTAAGAAAGTGACCTTTGTAATATCCGGAAATTATTCGAACCATATTACATATTGCCGGGATAAATAACTGAATTCAGATCAAAATCCAGAATACTTTCGCTGATTGGCCGGCTTGTATTGCTTCGTATTGACAGCATTGACGTTGACATATTATGACGCTGAGCAGCCAACTCGCGCATCATTGTGATAACATTTGCAGTTATACCATTTCCGATTATTTCGGCATCACGAACAGTCGTGATATCGTTGTTTGAAATTTTCAGCGGATTCATTCGTACACTGGATTTCAAGGATGCCTGCCAGACATATTGAGACAACTGACGGTCAGTTAAATATTTGTAGCCCTTAGTATCGTTCGAGCTCATCGATTGAAACCGAACGATGGCCATGATTTCCACTGGATTACCGGTAATAGTATTCGACCGTTCTATAAAAAAGACTTCCGGTGACAGAAATCTGCTCTGGCTAATAAAATAATTCTTAACCTGCTCGGCAACATATTCACTGCTGACATATAATATAAAACTCAGTCTGTCATTTTTTACACGCAAATACAGTAGTCTCGAATCCGTCGGAAATTGGGCCAGGACATCGGCGGCAATATTTAATTTATTCTGTCCGACCTGCACTCGTTGAATCAGGTTCGTAGAAATATCACTGCTGCCATAGACACGGTTTACGGACCGGCTGCTTGTCTGAACTTCAGGGATTCTTGAAGCAATCTGCGCACGGGCATCCGACATACCGGAAGACATCTGCCGTGTAACTTCACTGACATCCGATGATAACTGGCGGGTAGCGCCGGGTATCTGGCTGGCAACCTCTGCTGCCCTGTCGGAATAAATCTCCGACAGATCATCGGCTGTACGGATTACATCAGTAGCCTTCTCAGATACTTTCTCGGCAACTGTTTCCGAAGCATCTAAAGCAACTTCCCGGACTTTTTCCCTGCTCAGTTGTCCATTTTTATATAGCCATAAAACAATAAACAGTACGATAATAGCGCCCACCAGGAATCCATACCGGAATAGCGGGTGTTTATTGCGCTTTTTTTCCGGTTTTTCTTCAGGTTCAGGCGCCGCTTTACTTTTTCTACTGGTGCCGAATTCTTCTTCCTCGGCCTGTTCAATCAAATCCAGGTTGGCTTCAGCCAATTTAAACAGATCATCATCTATCTGGAATTCGTCGACATCTCTCGCCAGCCGCGGTTTCATGGGCATATCAGGAATATCTTTTATATTGGGTACTGACGCTGATGTTACGGGTGCTGTTGCTCCATCATCAGAATCAGCCTGAATGTCGCCCTCTTGCTCTTCGACTACCTCATCGGGTTCAAGACCTTCAAGATCGAATTTCTCAGATTCGTCAACGAACTGGAGCCCAGGTTGATTTGTCAGGTTCAGTCGAATCATCTGACTTCCTTTGGCATTTTACGAAACATTAAACCCAATAAATCAATGTACTGGCACATCGCTCCGGTACCACTGCCATCCTCTTGATAGAGATTAAGCGGTTTATATTTCTCAAAAGTGTCAATATTTTTCAGGTTCTTAATATCATAGGTCAGCAGCATATTAAAAAACTCAGAATCAACAGAATAGCTGTAATAATAAATACGGTCCACCGCGCTGAAATTCTCCAGTTCAAATGTCCGAATACCATTGATATCTGCAATAACTTTTTCACTGATATCATCGGCGGAGCTTTTATGCAATATGGTATAATTCTCCATATCGGAAAAGTCAAAACGGCACAATTGTCTGAAATCACCGGAATCAATCACAATCAGATCATGAACCTGTTCTCCAACCAACCATATAGCCCATTTTTCATTTTCACCAATATCTTCCAATTGTTCAATTGCCAGAGCAGCGCTAAACAGATCGATATCCATTATATGAATATTGAAATCAGCAGCCTGGGATGCTTTAAGGAACAGTTTGCCCAGTTCTTTATAATAGGAGACTGTCAGATACGACTGGTCAGATCCAGATTTTTTGGAAAGCGGATAGTGCTGAACAAATTTTTTGTCATACACTGCTCCAAGGCGTTTTGATATTTTCCAGTTGAGAGCTTCTTCTATATTCTCTTCCGACATACCGGCATCAATAGCCTGGGAACTGATATCAAACCAGATCGAAGGGAGAGTCACTGCAACATAGCTGTCCGGTTTTGGCAGATTTGAACGGATATCCAGAAATGCCTTTCCCAGCGAATTGCTAAATTCCGGATTGGATATACTTTCCGGTAAAAACGGAACTGCTAAAGGAAACTTTTGAACAGTTTCGATCACGTAGTCTTCTCCGTTCTTAATTAACTGCCCGTACCGAACAGATTCTTCAGAGAAGCTAATACAAATCATTTAGTTTTCCTGGTTTTACCGATTAGTTATCCCAGCTCTTCCGATCATTTTCAATCCACCCTTGGCAGGTGTCTTTAAATGTAAAGAAAAAATACTTTCGTTCTCTGTACTCACCTCTTAACGGATCTTTTATCCTGTATCCGTCTGAATCAGATCTAAAAATGTAAAATTCATCAATCAGCGGACTCTTTGCAATTCTGTCTGTCAGATAGTAAGGGCGATAATAGGTGTTTTCCATTACACGTTCAGAATTTTCAACGCCGACAATATCTCCATATGAAGAATCCGATTCAAGGGCACGCCACCGGTTTGCCAAAATATAAAGCGTATCCCAGGTGAACAATTCATTATTCCACTTCGTCACTTTGTAGGTCGTATCGATCAGTGTATCTTTCTTTTTATAGGAAAATGCAAAAGTTGTATCAAAGTATATGTAGAATTTTTTCGGAACTTTTATCTTAAATCTGCCATCTTCAATGGTGAGTTGCTGCTCTCCAAAATAATTACTGTCGGCCCGGGTACTGTCCCGAACAGCGCTGATTACATTCATCGCTGTGACCGGATCGGTCTGATATTCACTGGCCATCTGATGATAGTATTTTTGTACTTCATTTAATATCACCATGCGCCGGCGTCCTTCATTGCGTACTGCGTCCTCCTCGTCCCAAATCACAGAAGGCACATAGATTACAATGATAAGTACAAAGGCCATTAACATGGCAACATAATTTAACGCTTTTACCAGTGTTGGCTTAAATATCGGAGTGTCGTCAATGTGCTCTTCAACTTCCTTACTCAATGCAAACCTCGTTTTTTATTCGTTCCAATGTTTTTTCGCCGATACCTTTAACATTCACCAATTCATCAACGCTTGTAAACCCATTATGCGCTGTGCGATAATCGATAATCCGTTGTGCTGTTACCTCCCCAATCTTCGGCAATCTCATCAGATCTTCAAGGGTGGCTCGATTCAGATCAATCTTCTGTGTCACGGAAACCGTTTGCGATAAAACGACTTCAGGCTCCTGTGGATGCTGCTTGGAAAAATATAGGGAATCCACCTTTTCAGCACGGGCCTTAAAGTCACTTGCTTCACCCAAATTCCCGGATATTTTCAGTGTGTCATCCGGGCCGGTTTTCTCCCTGATTAGATGAATAGCCGTTCCAACTACAAAGAACAGTGCCAGAAACTGAATCACCAATCTTTCCTGGCGTGTCAAATTTAGCATTTCTAAATATAAATAAAAATCTATTTATCACCAACTCAAATTTGCATTGTCCGGTCACTCGATTTTGCTAAATCGATTCACTACTGCTCCCCGCTTTTTTTCAACATCAAGGAGCTCTTTATAAAGTTTTTTCTCGGGTGCGCCGGGATTATTCGGAACATCTACCTGAACCCGTACGATCTGGTCTCCCCGGCCATGGTGATGCAAGTGTGGGATTCCCTTCTGTTTCAGGCGTAACATTTTAGCACTCTGAGTACCACTGGGAATTGTTAATTTCACTCTACCGTTCAGAGTTGGAATTTCCACTTCAGTTCCCAGGACTGCTTCAGCGGTCGAGATATGCAGATTTACATAAATATTATCCTCGTTCCGGATAAATATATCATGCTCCTTTTCATCAAAAATCACAATCAAATCACCACGGGTCCCTTTCCGCGGTCCGACATTGCCTTCGCCGTTCATGGTCATGTAATTGCCATTACTGACTCCGGCAGGAACCTGAACCGATATTTCCCGGATTCCCTTGACACGGCCGTTACCTTCACATGTTGAACAGCGTTGTTCTGCAACCGAGCCTTCGCCCAGGCAATTGGTACAGGGTCGCACATTGACCATCTGCCCAAAAAGGGAACGGGTCATTTCCCGGATTTCACCGGATCCATGACAAACAGGACAGGTGATTCTGGAAGTACCTGGTTTTGCCCCGGTCCCCTCACAAGCCCTACATGTATCCATGCGTTTGATTTTTACCTTTTTTGTGACACCTTCATTAATATCCTCGAGGGTCAGCGCCAGTCTGATTTTCAGATCACCACCGGTCCGTGAACCACCGCGTGAACGCCGGGCCCCACCGCCACTGAACAGATCTTCAAAGCCACTAAATCCGCCGCCACCGCTAAACACTTCCCGAAAAATATCGAAGGGATCGAATCCGCCGCCACCACTAAATCCGGATGAGCCACCAAACCCGTTGTTTTTCAGTCCGGCATGTCCAAATTGATCGTACATCTGGCGTTTTTGCGAATCAGTCAGGACCGAATATGCTTCAGCCGTTTCTTTGAATTTTTCCTCAGATGCTTTGTCACCGGGATTCTTATCCGGGTGATATTTCATTGCCATCTTGCGATAGGCTTTTTTGATTTCGTCGTCGGAAGCCCCTTTGGAAACGCCTAATACTTCATAATAATCACGTGCCATAACTATTTACTTACCACAACTTTTGCATGCCGTAAAACATGCTTTTTAAACAGGTATCCTTTTTCAAACTCCTCAACAACAATATCCGCATCCACATTCTCAACTTCCTTTGCCATGACGGCATGATGTAAATCCGGGTTAAAGGGCTGATTCACCGTTTCCATGGGTTTTACGTCCATGTCAGATAAGGTTTTGGTGAATTTTTTATAGATCATCACAAGACCTTTCTGCAAGGTTTCATCAGGTTCTTCATCGTCTTCATGATTAAGCATCGCCCGTTCAAAATCGTCCAGAATGGGTAAAATATTGCGCAATACTTTTTCACCGGCATATTCGATAATGTCACCCATCTCTTTCTGAGTGCGTTTCCGGTAATTATCAAATTCGGCCGCCAGTCGCATGTACTTTTCATTACTGTCAAATAACAGCTGTTCGCATTCCGTCAGTTTATCTTTGAGTTCTTTTTGATGAGCGATAGGTTTTGCATGATCCGATTCGCTGTCTGCAGTTTTCTTTGAACTTTTTTGAGTTGTTTTCTTATTCAATGCTTTATTTACTCCTAATTTGGCTTTCCAGTAATAAAAATCTGTCCGCTTTTCACTTGCAACAATAATACCAGATACCGAATCACTTCAAAATGACTGACTGGTATATAATCCGACAAATGTCCTTAGAAAAGTGTTCGGACATAATGGCAATTAGCATTATTACACAAAGCCATAAAATATACTCGCCCCGTCATGCTTATCCAAGCGAAAAGGTCGCCCGGTTTTTCATTCATATTGGATTGTTTTTTAAAGAAATCTACGGATTGCCTGCCGGCTGCCGATCCAGCCTAAAAAGGACCCTAAAAGCAGTAACCCAATATAGTATTGATAACTGACGATTAATGTGTAATTAAAAAAGGATTGCAGGTAGGTATTTTGAACGTAAATGATCCCGTAAATGATTAAACCGGCCAGTAATGCGCCAAGCCCGCCTTCCAGAGTTCCTTCAATAACAAACGGAGTCTTAACGAAACGGTTGGTGGCACCGATCAGCTTCATCGTTAAAATTATGTCCCGCCGGGCAAAAATGGTCATCTTAATCGAATTCGAAGTCAGAATAATCGAGATCAACGTTAGAAACGCAAACACAATCAACACGCAAACCAGAATTATCCGCTGGTATTTTTCCAGGATAATCAGGAAGTTCTTCCGGTATTTCACTTCGTCAACGACGGAATCCCGCTGCAGAATATTGGCAATCGCCTCCACACTCATCAGGTTCCGGTAAATCGGCTTCAGACTGATCGTAAAGGACGGCGGCAGCGGATTGTAATCCAGAATATCAAGGATATCCTCACCAAATTCCTTTTTGAATTTCTCCGCCGCAATTTCCGGAGAAATATATATGACCCGGTCTATCTCATTCATGCGACGTAGTTTTTTATCAAATACTGCGATATCATCAGAACCGGCGGTTGTCAGAATAAAGATATCCACATCGAACTGGGAACGGATATTCTCCACCATAAAAAGTGTATCCCGGGCAATGATATACCCAAAACCAACCATGATGATCGAGATAGCGATAATAATGATCGAAAAGGCCCCCGAATATTTCGAGCGCAGCAAACCTTTGAACCCTTCTTTAAATAAAAACCACAGAATCGTCATGTGATACTCGCGATTTCACCGTCGTTCATCTGGATCAGCCGGGCGCCCGGCACCCGTTTTATCAGACTGTAATTATGGGTCGCAACAATTACCGCCGTGCCTTTTTTATTTATTTTATGCAATAAATTCATCAGCTCAATGCTTACCCTGGGATCGAGATTTCCGGTGGGTTCATCGGCCAACAAAACGATTGGTTCTTTCACCAGCGCCCGGGCAATGGCCACCCGCTGCTGCTCACCGCCGGACAGTTCCGTTGGTTTGTGATGGACGCGATGTCCCAGACCTACCTGGTTCAGGATATCATAGACCCGGCTTTTTATCTCCCGGATTTTGTAATGCGATGCGTACAGTGAAATCGCGACATTCTGATAAACATTCCGGTCCTTTAGGAGCTGGAAATCCTGAAAAATCATCCCTACTTTTCGGCGTAGAAAAGGAATCTGACGGTCTTTGATCTTTCCACTATCGTAATCCCGGATAAGCACCTTGCCCTTTTCCGGAAAAAGGTCCATATAAATCAAGCGCAGCAAGGTCGATTTTCCCGCTCCCGACGGGCCGGTCAGAAAGACAAATTCACCGTCGTCAATGCTGAAATTCAGGTTTTTGACACCGGCGTTTTTTCGGAAGCTGCATGTTGCGTTAATAAACGAAATCATAAAAAATCAAGTTTTTTAAATTTAAATAACTGGCGCTGTTCAAACAAGGAATTGCTGAGAATTACTGTAATTTCGGCAAACAGCCTTGATAATCGTTATACGATTACCTAATTTCCCGGCAGGTAAAATGGAGTAATAATGCAACGACTATTTTTAGGACTTCTGTTAATCAGCACCTCTCTGATGGCGAAAACCGGCCCTGATTTTGATCAGTATTTTGTGAATAAAACCATGCGGGTGGATTATTATTTCACCGGAATAAAAGGCGAGACAACTATCTCGCTTGACCAGATTAAAGAAGAACCGGTCTGGGCCGGCAGCATGACGAACCTGATCGATACGCTGAATTACGGCAACCATAAAGTTGAAATCTTCGATATAAACACCAATACTCTGATCTTTTCGAAAGGCTTCAGCAGTCTCTTCCAGGAATGGCAGACCACCGACGAAGCCGCTGCTGGAATCTATCGGACGATTTCCGCATCGGTTTTGATCCCATTTCCCAAAAAGCCGATCAAATTTGTTCATTATTCCCGCAATAGTAATGGCGCTTTCGAAGCCGAATTTGAAACCGAGATCGACCCTGATTCCCGGTTTATCCGCCGGGACAAGCCGCAATTTAATTACAAAGTCAAAAGCTATATAAATAACGGTTCGCCTAGTGAGAAAGTCGATATTCTGCTGCTGCCGGAAGGTTATACCAAAAAGGAGCTGCGCAAATTCCGAGATGACGTGAAGCATTTTATGACTGTCCTCTTTGAAGCGCCACCGTTCAACGAATACAAAGACCGGTTCAATGTCCGGTACCTGGAAGTTCCTTCGGAAGAATCGGGTATCGACAATCCCCGTACCGGTGTGTTCGTCAAATCAGCGTTTGAATTGTCCTATAACTCCTTCGATTCCGACCGCTATGTTTTAGCCTTCGATAACAAGCGTATCCGGGATATTGCCGCCAACGCACCATATGATCAACTCTATTTCATCGTGAACAGCGACAAGTACGGCGGCGGCGGAATCTACAACCTCTACTCTACCTGTTACAGTCACGACGCCAAAGAGGAAAACGCCTGGTGGCCGGATTATGTCTTCGTCCATGAGTTCGGGCATGCTTTCGGTGGATTGGCTGATGAATATTATACCTCACAGGTAGCTTACAATGAATTCTACCCACTGGACGTCGAACCATGGGAACCGAATGTCACTCCCAATACCGATCCCGAAACAATCAAATGGAAATCTTTCATCGATGCCGATACTCCGGTTCCGACGCCCTGGGAAAAGCAGTTATTCGATAATATCCCCTATAAGAACCAGGATGAGCGCTATCAACTACTCAGAAAACAGGAATACTGGGGCAAAGTCGGCGCCTATGAAGGTTCGGGCTATGTTTCGGAAGGCCAATACCGGCCGTATCTCGATTGTAAAATGTTCTCAAAAAGCCTGGTGAATTTCTGCCCGGTGTGTCAGAATTCAATCGTGCGGGTGATTAAGTTTTATACGGAAGAGTGATATTTTTTCGTTTCTAACCTGTTTTATTCCTAAACCGCAGAGATCGCTAAGAATTTACAGAGGGCGCTAAGACTATTTAATTGATTTTGGATTTGTTACACCGTAGTGCTGAGGAAACGATAGAAGGCCTGACTTAAGCCGTTAATACAGGTTGAGTTAAGTCGGCCTTAGTCAAGTATCAATAGAAATTCGTAATCATCTGGTCATATCAATCCACATCGTGACCGAATCCACGTTCAATATAGATCCCCTCTGGAATATATCAAAATCCATGTGGAATAAAATCCTGACAACATGGAAAACATAATAATCCATGTAGAAAATCCTTTGCACTATATGGAAAATTAAATTTTAAATTTAGGGGAGAGAGTATTCAATATTGGGGAAAACTTGCCCCAGGTGGGGGAAAAGATTTTCAACGTTGGGGAAGCCTTGCCCCAAGTGATTTTTTGTTCTTCCCTGATTCACCGATATATTACTATCGTAAATATTCACCCTGTTGAAACAGGGTGTTATCTCAAACTTACCGGTTATTCGATTGGGGCAACACCCGATTTGAATCGGGTGCTCAGAACGACATATCAATCCATCAAACCGATTCATCGGTTTAACTACACCAACATTCTGCCAATTGCTAACATTGTAAACCGTTAAAACTGCTTGCCTCGATTTATCGGGGGACTGCCGAAAGAGTAGGATAGGTAGTTTAAAACCGTCTGCAATCAGGTAAATCTCCAGTTATTAAAAATATTGCTTGTTTTTAATATAAAAGTACACAATGGTTAGAAGTTATTTAATTAAAGTCATTTTTCTTGCTATATAAGTATTACTATCATTAACCTTATAAAAATAAACTCCTGATGGCAAAATAGAGCCACTATCAGAGCACCCGTCCCATGTTATATCATAATATCCAGCACCAAAAACCTGTTTTTCAATAATTCGAACTTGCTGCCCTATGGAATTGTAAATTTTAATTGTTAATACCTTTAACATCGGATTATTTACTTCTATATTAATCGTTGTCGAAGGATTAAATGGATTAGGATAATTTTGATTTATTTTAAAATCAGATGGGGAAAAATTCGATTCACTTTCAATTGATACAATTAATGAAGTCTTACAATAATATATATCACTATCGCCATCGGATGTATCTTCCCATACGTAATTAATCAAATCCTCAGAATCAACTAAGATTTTAGGTTTTGAAGGTTTACGAAATTTTTCAATATCACCATTTACAATCCATTCATCTTCAAGTTTTACAGCGGTTCCAATAAATTTATCACGCTGATCCAAATAATCACCATAATTCTTTTGTTCCCAGGTAATAACAGGATAATTCAATGATGAAAAAGCAATATCAGGATAATCATGTTCAGCGTATCTCCCGTAATTAGTATGAGATGGAACATTTTCCACGTCACTCCATTTTTCTCCATCCCAGTTTGTATACAATAACCAAGTACATGGACAAGTAGGTAAATCACCAGGATGTGAAACGATGTGAATATTTTGATATTTATCTGCCTTAACAATAAAATTATGTCCTATTCCTGGAAAATCAGTTGTAACACTTGTCCAATCAATCCAACTATTTTCTTCGGTCTTTCTAATACATTCTATTCTAACAGAATCTGCTTTATGATAGAAACATAATAATTCACCGTTTTTATCTATTGCTAATTGCGATCGAGAATAATTATTATTAGTCAAAAGAAGGTTTGCTTTTGAAAAATTTCTTGAAGGATCTATATATGAATAATAAGTAAATATTTTCTCTTTAAATAAGACAGTATCAAAAAATGAAACATCATATGAAAAATGAGTTGTTTTATTTGTGTCATCATATACTATTGAGCTGAAAATGATAGTGGAATCCACACAAGTGTAAATTTTTGTTGTATCTATAATGATTGAATCTCTAATCCGGCCATAGAATAGATATGATTGTGAATTTTCAGTTTCGCACCATAATAGATGAATGGTATTTGAATCACCTACACACATTGAAGATAGTTGCGAGTTCAATGATGTTTCAATTTTCATAATATCGGACCAACTATCATTTTCTAATATTCGATAAAATATGTCAGTATTCCCATTTTTATCATCGTGCCAAAAAACATATTTTTTAAGGCCAGTTGATATAAAATATGGATTACATGATTTGGATTCATTATCGCTTATATTGATAATTTGAGAATTGAGTCCAACAGATAAAAGTGCCATCATAATAAGTAAATATCTTTTCATATTATCCTTACACACTCTTTTATACTTCTAACATATGTTTATACTTCACATTTACGCTTAAAACAGGTTTCTCTATTAAGAAACAAGTTTCTCCATACAGAAACATTTTTAGAAAGTTTCTTAATCAAGAAACCAAAAGGTTTTTTCATAGACAAACTTTTTAGGCTCTCATCCATTTGCTTCTATTTTAATCATTCATTATACTATTATCAAGACACAATGAAACAGCCTCACGATATGACAACTCCCAATAGCCTCCTTCCTTATTCCAGGTGTAATGGCATACAACCGAAGACAGTCATACAGTCACCCTTCGATCCTACTCAGGGTGACGCCGTTTTTATTTTTCATTTCTCAGATCGAACTTACTATAGTTGCGGTCGGTTTCAATCGCTTTTTCTTACTTTATCACCTTTGGCAATAATATATATCCCCAATCCAATCAGCAGTACCGGTAGCAAATATTTCCAGCTAAATCTGAAAATGTCCCGAAATATCTGATCAAGATACCACCAGTCTCTAATCAGCAGAGTTGCCCCGATGAATACTAAAAACAGACCTATCAGCAATTGCGGTGTGTAACTGGTCTTCATCTGCACATGTTTTTCCTCTTCAGAATCCATTGCTGTACCGGGCATGTCA
>JAHJGX010000248.1 GCA_018824205.1 bacterium | reverse complement strand
TTTTTTATTTTTTTTTCTGAATCAACCCCCTTTTTTCTAATATAATTATCATGAATATCAAAAATAAATCCCATAAAAACTGCAGCCGCTGTATTTTGCATCCATGATTGAAACATATAAGGATTATCCGAACTATTTGAATTTATAGCTTTTTTACCATTTACAACCATATTAATTATTTGAAATGATTTTAATATTTTAGTTCCCCCTCCTTCTCTTTCCCAATTTTTAGGGAGGAGTTGAGTGATATACAAAATGCCGAAAAACCCATTACAAGTTATAGATGCTATAAAAAACTCACTTTTTGTATTTAAGAAATAAGGATTTTTTAACTTGAAATTAAGTGGAGCATACATTAACCCCCAATATCGCTCCGATAGATGTTTCAGATTATTCTGTTCTTTATTTATTTCTGAAGTAATTTTAAAATAATTACCTTGATCAAGTTTATAAGAAAATGAGTATTCCTTACCAGAATTAATAGAGCTAGCATTTTCAACATTGCTGATCGATAATGTTTTATATATTATTTTATAACCTTTCTTCTTAATACATAATAAATGAGAACCTGATTCGTTTACTTTAAATGTAATTGGTGAAACACCAATATTATTATTATCAAAGTATACCTCTGCTCCGGGTGGATTTGAAGTAATATTAAATATTGTTGTTTTAGATAATTTTTCATTTATAAAATATTCTTTGCCAGATTCAATATTTTTATCAGTTTTATAGATAAATTCATTATAAATTATGGATATTTCATAATTTCCAGGTTTTGTCAAGTATTTATCGAATGGAGTTTTACCAATATATTTTTCATTTAGATAAATATCAGCATTGGTTGGGTCAGAGTAAAAAGACACGACTGCCTTCTTTGATAACTTTATATCAATTCTATTAATTTCATCAGGTTTTACATCTATAGTATCATTATATTCACAGTATCCATGATAGGTTAAAGTAATGGTATGATTTCCAGCATCTATATCATTGATCATTACAGGTGTAACTCCTTTTATTATTCCATCTACCATTATTTGGGCTTCTGGCGGATCCGATATTATTTTTAAATCAACCTTTGCTTTTTTTAAACTGACTGAAATAGTATTAACCTCACCAGGTAATAATCGCACATATTCTTCAGCAATATAATCACCTTTTATAAATCTAATATGATGCATTCCACTTTTAACTCCTTCGTAAATAAAAGGAGTTGTTTTTCCTTCAATCTCTTTATCATCTATTAAGACTCTTGACCCATCTGGATCAGATTTAAAGAAAAAATCCCCTGACCCAGTTTCTTCAACCTTATTAATTGGTACTACTTGTTGTTTTATAGGAATTACTCCCATTAGCTTTAAGCCCGCTACACCGACTGCATCTAATAATCCATCTTTTGTTCCTTGATATCTTTCAGATACTGATTGTATTATTTGACTCGTTTCTACTTTAAAGAGTTTTAAATTTACAGTATATGTTTCCCCAATTTTTCCTACGCTTCCAGCGATCATCATATCTACTAATAAAATTTCACCAACTTCAATAACACATTCTGTGGAGGTGCATCCGGATAAAGAGAAAGCCTGTTCTGCTAATATCTGATCCATTCTTTCTCTTTCCATTACAGCAAACTTATTCGTATTAACAATTTTTGTTCTTAATTCCTCGGTTAATGTAAGAGCTTCAATATTTGTTATCCCGATTGCATCTAAATCTAATATGGCTACATTTCCTTGTGAAAATAGAAAACTTGAAAAAAGCAAGATTGCTATAATGAATATGATGTAAAACTTCATAATAATATTTCCTTATTCAGATTATTTATTATGGATTAATCTCAAATCCTAATGCGGTTTCATTGCCAAATATTCTTATATAATCATCTGGCTCTACATTTATATTCAACATGCTCCACTCATTTGATAAATTCTTTACTACCATTGAGCCGTGGCTATAACCTGCGGGTATTGTACACTCTCTAGTCTTACCGGGAGCGATGGTTCCAGAATTCCCTACATTACTAACTGAAATTGAAACAGAAGAATCGTTAAAAACAGTAAATGGCTGATCTTTTTGTTCTGTTGGTAGATCACAAGTAATAAATAAACAAATCACGATAAATAATAGAATCACATACTTCATTGTTTATCTCCATGTTTTTAATATAGCCTAACGGGCAAGGCTCACATACGGCGGGAAATGATTGCGCCAATTCTCAAACATCTCAAGAACGCTTTGTAAACTCTCAAAATCATCAATCAAAAAACAGCTCCAGCCGTTATGTGCAGCCAATGGTTATGCTTTTCTTTCCCTTTTCCATAATAATTTCTGCAATTCTCTAATCTATAATTACAGAATACTAAAAACGATCTATATTTTAAATTTCATATAGATTAAAACCGAAAATGAACTATATTCTCCAAACTGGGCAATCCCATTAACTCCAAAGTCAGTATTTTTTCTTTGTATGACCGCATAATCAATAGAACTATAGAATCCATAAAGAAAATCAAATGTATTAGTAATATTTCGTACTAAATTTTCATGTATTTCATATTCACGTAAATACACTCTATTTATTAATTGGAGATTCCCACCAAATCCAAGTCCTAATCTTTCCAATGAAGAAAATCGATATTGTAATCCCAATCCCAAATTATAATATGAATTATAGTCGCTTGATTTGGGATATTTATTTTCATCAATTACCGCTAATCTGAGAAATTTTGATACAATAAACAGGTTTTGGTTTAGGTTGTGTGCATATTCTGTCATTAATGCTGGGCCTGAAATATCACTAATTAAACAAACACCGATACCAGTTTTCAAGTAATTATTGTAACTATTAGTGCGAGCGTTAACACAAATCGTCAAAAGAATAAGAAAAGCTATGGTTATTTTTATCTGTTTTACAGTGCATCCTTTTTTTTATTAAAGAATATTGTTTTCACATATTGCATAACGGGACATGGCTCAC
>JAHJGX010000028.1 GCA_018824205.1 bacterium | reverse complement strand
CTGCACATAACGCCGGGAGCTGTTTTTTGATTGATGATTTTGAGAGTTTGCAAATAGTTTTTGAGATGTTTGAGAGTTGGCGAAATCAATCCCGCCGTATGTGAGCCATGTCCCGTTATAGTATATAATTCCTTCATACATAAAGATATTTTTCAATTATGGATATTTTGACAGAAGATTATCGAATATCGTATTTGTCGGCGCATTGGTCGTATAGGTTTTTGAGAAGTTTAAGCGCACGACTGGTTGGCGTTTTGGGTTTTTGAAATTTTGGAGTTTTTTGTACTTTGGAAATGTATGACGGAAAATTGAGCATATTTTTTAGATTTTCTGTTCGGATAGAATTGTGATTTGTGAAAATGATAATCGAAAACGGAAACTAAACTATAACCATTGGCTGCACATAACGTCGGGAGCTGTTTTTTGATTGATGATTTTGAGAGTTTGCGAAGAGTTTTTGAATTGTATAAAAGTCAGCAAAATCAAACCCGCCGTATGTGAGCCTCGTCCGTTATACCTATTAAAATTGGAGTTAGAACTATGATACGTAATAATCTTCTATTATTTATATTTGTATTTTCGACATTATCATTATCACAAGACTTAGAAGATATTGGAGCAGGTGTAATTGACTTCCTTCTTAAAAATCCAAAAACAGCTAATAAAATGAGTGGAACAGAGTCTGTTGCACTAGATATAATAGGAGATCTTCTTAAAACAGAAAGTGAGAGAAAACATCAATTAGAATATGCATCTGCTGGAAGAAACCAAGTAACAATAAATTCTAATGATGGTCGGCAAGCACAATTTGTTAAAAATGAAAGTGGTAAAGTATATTTACTAGTTGATGGAGTAATTTATCCGATAGCTACTGAATTAGTAAATCAAGCCAAAGGAATTGATATAAATGTCAAATCCCATAATAATGATGACTTTGATTTAAATAAGTTGAAATCAGATTACAATGGTAATAAAACATATAATTTCAATATTAAAGCTGCTTTTCCATTCAAGTGGTGCGATGACCTTGATGAAGATGGATTTATAGGATTCCATGAGTTAAAACAAATTAAAAAGCAATATTATGATAATGAGAATTTTCAAATCTTAGTAAACCTCGAAACAAAAGATAATTGTAATGAAGATTTGATTTTAACAATAATTGATGATTATACTGGCAATCATGTTTTCTATAGTAAATATGAAATACCGTGGAAAGAATATAAGAATATGCTTCACTATTTTAAAATTTCTTCTGGTATTCTTCCAATAGGAAAGTATATTTATAAGGTTAAACTTGTGGATAGAGAAACAAGTAAAGTACATAATGTATTTTTTGATACGTTTGAAATTATTATTGGAAATTTAGAAACAAAAGAAATATCATTTAACGAAACATTATATCGCCAAAATAATATTCATTATTCAACCCCTAAAGGTATTTTTTTTAGTGGTAATTGGATTGATAAAAATAAAAATAATCTAAAAGAATTTGATGAATTTTTACATTTTAATGAAGAATCCTATTCATTGACTAAAGATACTCTCAGAATAAGTATTAATTTTCCAGAGAAATCGGGTGGAATAATTATCCAATCTTTAACAAAAGAAGGTCAAATACTTGGAACTACCACTAAGAGTTATCAGATTTTAATGACAAATTGGATATTTCCCGGTTCAAATCCTTATGATTCTATGGATTTTATTGATATGGTAAAAATAAATGGTCCTGGAGAGTACAAGATAAGAGTAAGTTTTGTTGAAGGAGGTACTTTTGAAAAAGAATTATCTATTGTTGAATAGTAATAATCATTAATTGGTATAACCATTGTGTTCACCTAACAGCCAGAGCTGTTCGATGAATTTGGGGTTTTGCACTTTTAAAAGATTTATGAAAATGAAAAGCACATCGCATTCTAATCTGGCTGTAGGTGACACTTGCCCGTTGGGTGTATATATAATAAGTGAATAAAGTGAAATATTTTCAAAAATCATCAACAATTATTTTCTTTATAAGTATTTCTAACTTTATATATGCATTAAATCCCCAAACGGATGTTTTATTACCATATAAAAAGGCTCAAATTTATTCTGAATCGGATTTAGCTATTGTTGGAATAATAATTGATAAGGAAAAGAAACTGATTGAAAAAGTAAAGATTGAAGAAGATGATGGATGGACAAATTATTATGAAAGATATTATGATAAATGTATCATGCAGGTAGACAGTATTATCAAGGGAAGTACTCAGAATAAATCTATTAACTTTATGAGCCAACCATACAATAGTATTCCACATAAAAATAAATTTGATCATATAGATGAGTCAGGAGATTCTATATTCCAAGCACAAAGTGAAATAGGATATGATTTATATTCAAGCGGAATTGAAAACGGTGAAGAATATATCATTATTTTTAAAGTAATTAATAACATTTATAATCCATTGTTGATAGAATTATATGATGATAATATTATAGACTTTTATGACGAGGTTAAGAAAAGAGGTGTGGAGTATTTAATTCCGGAATGATTAAAAAGGCACCCAACCATTGCATGGAAGTAACGAGGAAAGCTGTTCGATGAACTTGGATTTTAAGAGTTTTCTCGGGCATAATAGTAACGGTGGAAAATCGGTTCATTCCCTTTCCTCGTACTTCATGCGTTACCCGTTAGCCATATTAGAAATACCGATATTATATGGAGTTTAATATGAAAAATAGAAACCATTTAAATATTGTCTGGATAATATTGTTTACTGGATTAACTATCTCCTGTATGTATTTGAAAAAACAAAAGATAGGATTTAAGATTGAAGAAATTGAGACAAATATTAAAAATCCTAGAAGAATACTTACAATTTCTGATGATCAACCAACAAGAAATTTTATTATTGCAACCGATCAAGAATTATTATTTTGTGATTCAGAATTTAGTGTAAACAATAGAGTAAATTTTAAAACTGGGCGAGCAATTATTAGCAAAGACAACAAGTACCTAATTACTTATAGAAGTACAGGTGAACGTGGAAGAAGTAATTTGTCATTTTATGATTATAATGGAACTCTATTGTGGACAAAAGAAATATTCATTGATGAGTATAATAATTATTTTCGAATACCTAGTGATAATGGATTGCTTTATTCTCTCGATGTAACACCATTAAAATTATCAATATATTCTAAAACTGGTGAAATACTAAGCGAGACAAAACTATTCGAAGATTATAAAAAGATACCTTTTAAAGAGTTGAAGATGGAGGTTACCAAGTCTGGAAATTATTGCATTATTTTAACAGAAAAAATCCCATCTGCACCCTCAAGATTAAATCCGTACTATAAAAATCAACGGAAATTGCGTACTCCTGTTAGGGGAAAACTTTCTGCCAAAGATAGTATTAGAATTAACGAAAAATATACAAAACCAATTGATGGTGAATCATATTTATTTCTAATTGATTCTAAAGGAATTATAATACATAGTAAGAAAGTTGAAGAAGATGAGATTAGAGCGTTATTTATTAATGATGATGCCAGCCTTATTCTTTACACAGTTGAAGATATTGATTCAACAGATAATAATTTTACAACGGTATTAGTAGATATGGATTTTAATACAATATTTACTGCTATATATTCGTTCTGTCCTGCCGCCGTACTATTTCGAGATGATATAATTATTATGGCTTATTGGGATAGAATTGAAAATAAAAGCAGCCTGTCTTCAATTGATAAACCAACTGGAAAAATACTTTGGTCGAGGAGATTTGATAAAGATGTAGCATTTTCGATTAATGATATTAATCCATCAGACAATTATATTGAAGTAATATCACAGGAGCAAAGAACGGTTTCTAATCCAGAACCACCGCAGATAATAAACATATTTGATCTTTCAGGAAATTTATTATTAAAAAAAGAAATTGGTTTCGAAAAAAATAGTTCTATTTTGTCGCTAAATAAAAATTCCTTAAAGAGAGAGAACTATAAAGTTTTTGATGGAAAAATAAATAAAATTACTTTCAAACAATAATAGTGGCTAACCATGGTATACTTTTAGATTAAAAACAACTATTTTCTTTATATACTAGAGAAAAAACTAATTGCAGACAGTCTTAAATTACCGATTCTACTCTTTCGGCAGTCCCCGATAAATCGGGGCCGCGGTCATACTATCTTGGCCATATTTAAGACACCGACACCGTGTGACGGTTAATGATGGAGCAGGCAGTCCCCGATAAATCGGGGCCGCAATACGATGGCGGTCATCACGATGCCGGTGTCTGCAAAGCTTCACTCTCCTGGTTTCTCCTTATTGTGTAATTTGAACATAGTTTATTTCATCAGAGAAGACTCTGTTTTTATCAAAAGGAACTCCGGATTTATACCAGCCGTAGAACATTTTCAGGAACTTCCGCATCATGGCCACCATGGCCTTGTTTCCGACCATACCTAAATCCTTTTTGGCATGATATACAGATCCATAGAGACTTTTCTTTTTAACCAGTGGCAGTACAATGTATCCGAGCACTCTACGTAAATTAGATCGGCCTTTCTTACTGATCTTATTCTTACCTGTAAAGTAACCGCTTTTATGT
>JAHJGX010000247.1 GCA_018824205.1 bacterium | reverse complement strand
TTATCTTTTGTGATGACCCGATGAACTGTATAGAATTTATGAAATGTCGCCGCCAGTTTCTGAAGATACGTCGTCAACGTTTGTGGTTCCATTGTTTTACCGCAAAGGACACAGACCTCTTCAAACTCACCCAGGACACTCAGCAATGCCAGGGTTTCATCTTCCCGGAGCAGGTTTAAATTACCTCGTGAATCGTCTTTGAATCCCTTCACACCGGCATTTCTCAGGATACTGCAAATCCGGGCGTGGGCGTACTGCAGATAAAAAACCGGGTTCTCATCACCTTCCGTTTTGGCCAGCGCCAGATCAAAATTCAGGTGACTTTTCATGCCCCGCATAATAAAGAAATAGCGCACAACATCTTTCCCAACCTCCTCGATCAGTTCGCTGAGCGTGACATAGTTGGCCTTGCGGGTCGACATTTTTACCTTTTCGCCGCCGCGCGTCAAAGTCACGAACTGATGGATCAGAACCTGAATCGGGTCAGTGTCATATCCCAAAGCCTTTAAACCGGCCACGACATCGGGATATGTGGCATGGTGATCGGCGCCAAAAATATCCACAATCAGATCATAACCGCGCTTTATTTTTGTTTCATGATAGGCAATATCCGGCAGACGGTAGGTTGCTTCATCCACCACACTTTTCCACAGCACCCGGTCATCGGCAGCGCCGTAATTACCGGCCCGGAACCAGACAGCGCCGTTTTTATCATATGTTGCGCCGCTCGCTTTAAGGCGTTCCAGAACATCATCAATCAAACCGTCATCGTACAGACTTTGTTCATTATAGAAGGAATTAAACACAATTCCCAATTCCTCAAGCGTGTTCCGGATATCGGCAAACACGGCCTCTTCGGCAGATTTTCTAAAAATTTCATGGTCCGGTTGGTCGTTAAACCGATCACCGTATTTTTCCTGAATATCCCGGGCAATATCGACGATATAATCACCCTGGTAATGCTCGTCCGTCAATTGATCGTCAAAACCCAGCAGCTGGCGGTAACGAATATACGCCGACTGCCCCAGAATACGCATCTGCCGGCCGGCGTCATTGTAATAATACTCACGGTCAACGTTATAACCATTCCATTCCAGAATCCGGGCAACCGAGTCACCCAACACGGCCTGTCGCCCGTGTCCAACCGTCAGCGGTCCGGTTGGATTCGCACTGACGAATTCCACCTGCGCTTTGGCCCCTTTACCTAGATCCGAACGGCCAAAATCCTGTTGCTTGGTCAAAACGTCACTGACAATCGTCTGATACGTTTTCGGCGCGATGAAAAAATTAATGAATCCGGGATTCCTGACCTCAATCTTCTCGATGCTTTCCGGGATTGACCCTATATTTTTGACGATTTCTTCGGCAATTGCGATTGGCGCCCGTTTCAGCGGTTTTGCCAGGACCATTGCAATATTTGACGTAAAATGACCGTGGTCCGGCCGACGGGAACGTTCAACATTGACTGGAACTGCTATATCAATTGACAACGTTTCTAATGCGTTTTTAATCAGTATTTCTATTTTATCTGTCACTTCACTCTCAATTTTAACCGCCATAATTTACAGGCAACCCGGCATTCCTGCAATGAAAGATGGATTTAATTTTTCTTTATGGAATCTGAGAATATCTGTTTAAATCAGGCTGGTGAATCCTGAGTATCTGCAGCAGGCGCCACTAATTTTTCGAGAGGGGCATCAGCCCAGAGCCGTTCGATATTATAATAATCACGGGTATCTTTATGAAATACATGCACGACAAAATCGACAAAATCGATGAGCACCCAGCGCAAATGCTGATAACCTTCAATATGCCAGGGTTTAATATCATGCTTTAATTCTTTTTTAATCTCATCGGCAATCGCTTTGACGTGCATATCCACATCACCGGTACAGATGACAAAATAATCCGCTACGGACGTCAAATCTTTAAGGGTCAGGATAATAATATCCGACGCTTTTTTATTTAGTGCCGCCTCGGCAGCTTTTTTCGCTAACAGATAAATGCTGTCATGGGATTTTGCAGTTTTTTTAGATGTCATTCAGTTTAGTAGATTTCTCTGAGCGCCAGAACTTTATCGTAGACCGGCAGTCGGTTATAGTCTTTACCTAATATCAGTGTCAGATCAACATGAAGTGACGGGTCGTGATTGACATTAATCCGTTCGGGGTTCAGGGTAAGCACCTCGTTGACCTCATCGGTTTTGTCAGAATTATCAACTCGTTCAATCAGCAGCGTGTTGGCATAATTCAGATGGTCCGCATTACCTGTATAAATAACGTCAAATCCTTCGGAACGCAAATAATTGGTGAATTTCTGGGCCAGTCCCGGTGTTCCGCAACCGTTCAGTACCTCAATCACAATGCCATCGGGTACTGATTCCGGAATCACTTCATTAACCTGGCTCAGAACGACTTTACCGGGATTCTGAACGAGTCGCTTGCCCATGGAAAAAATGAATCCGACGATGACAACGGATAAGGAAAAAATCGCCAGATTCAGAAACCATTTCTGAATATCCGGATTCTGGACATTATTTTTCTTTTTTCTCTTATAGGTGGATCGTTTTACTGTTCGTTCTGCCACTGCTTCACCAATTAGTAGATTGAATAGCCGTAAGGATAAAATCCGCTACGTGAGTAGTACGGCCTTTTATCAAAACGTATACTGAAAAAGACATTATCTTTCGGTTTATAACTGAGATCGAATCCGTAAATCAGGTTGTCCATCAAATTTGTCTGACCGGTGGAATATGAGCCAATGCTCAAGGGATCATGCATCAATCCCAGCCTGGCGTTCATCATCAATTTATCTGAAAAAATATAGGACATTTGGTTCTGGTAAACACCCATGGATGATCCGCCGCCAAAGCTCGAATAGGACAGCGAATAGGACTGATTCATAAAAAAGCGATTGGGATCGATGAAACTCAACAGCGAACTGTTTGAGCCGACTCCCGGAATCTGAATGGCGTCTTCCACCGCCAGAGCTTTCGGCAACTGACTTTTCAACTGAGCCTGCAGAGGCAGCATGCCAACCGATAGTAAAACAATTGTCATCAAACCTGTAAATTTTCGCATCGTTTGATTACCTTTTTATGAAATTCAGAAACACAGCTCATTTTAACGGATTTGCCTGAGTTTGTCAAGAGGAAAGACAGATTAAAATCCTCTTCCCCCAGCCTTTTTACCTCAAATAGCAACATCAATTATAACGGTCGGTCAAAAGAAAAAGTTCCTCGGCCAATCAGATTAACAGGCCCAAATTATCAATCAATCGCGTTTTCCCGAACCAGACCGCAACGGCAATAAAAGTACCCGGTTCAATCCGGTCAACCGGCTGTAAATCTCTCTCACGGATAACTTCTATGTATTCAATCCGGGCTAGAGCTGCGGATTCGATTTTATGCTGAACCAGCTGCCTGATCTTTTCAGCACTTGTCTCCCCGTTTTTGACGGTCTCAAGCGCATTCTGTAAGGCGGCTTGAATCACCGGCGCCTGTTTTCGTTCATTTTCAGACAAATAGATATTTCGGGAGCTCATGGCCAGGCCATCGGGTTCCCGGACAATCGGCACAACGATGATTTCTATGGGAAAATTCAAATCCGCGACCATTCGCTGAATAATAATCGCCTGCTGCACATCTTTTCTGCCAAAAACGGCCACATCGGGCTGAACAATATTAAACAGTTTGGCCACAACTGTCGTAACGCCTTTGAAGTGGACCGGCCGTGATTTTCCGCACAACACTTCAGATAATTGATCCGTTACAACATAGGTAGAAAACAACTCGGTGTACATGTCGCAGGCCTCGGGATAAAAAATAATATCGGCACCCCGTTCCCGGGCCAGACGTTCATCCCGCTCAAAATCCCGGGGATAACGCACCAAATCCTCACCGGGCCCAAATTGCATCGGATTCACAAACAGGCTGAGAACCACAATATCCGCTTTTTTCCGGATAGCATCGATCAAAGACAGATGTCCTGCATGAAAATAACCCATGGTCGGTACCAGAGCGATACGTTTTCCAATTTTTCGGTATTTGCCGAGAATAACCCTTAAATTATCTATCTTTTTTATTACCTGCATATTGTTTTGATAATCCTTAATAACTTTCATCCTGCGATGGAAAATTACTGCTTTTCACATCATCACAATAGCCGTTCACGGCATTCCGGATATCATCAGCCAGAGAAGCATATCGACGGGCAAATTTAAACTGCACTTTATCAAACAGTCCCAGCATATCGTAGGACACCAGAATTTGTCCGTCACAGTGAGGACCGGCGCCAATGCCAATTGTCGGAATGGTCAGCATTTCGGATATTTCTTTCGCCAGCTGCGCCGGGACTTTTTCCAGCACCACCGCAAACATTCCAGCGTCCTGTAATGCCAGCGCGTCGGCTTTCATCTTTTCAGCCTCTTTGGAATCCTGGCCGCGTACCTTGTAACCACCGAATTCATGCACGCTCTGGGGGGTGAAACCAAGATGTCCCATCACCGGGATTCCTATTTCCACCATCCGGCGAACCGTTTCACAAATATGCTCACCGCCTTCCACTTTAACTGCTTCAGCACCGCCCTCTTTCATAAACCGGCCGGCATTATGCAAGGCCAGCTCGGGTGTTTCCTGGTAGGACATAAACGGCATATCCGCCACCAGCAATGCGTGTTTCACACCCTGGCGCACCGAGCGGGTATGATAAACCACCTCGTCTACCGTAACCGGCAGGGTTGTCTCATAACCGGCGCAGACATTGCCGCAGGAATCGCCGACCAGAATCAGATCGACACCGGCTTCATCAAGCAAATATCCGAACGTATAATCATAGGCCGTCAACGCCGTGATTTTCACGCCCTCGGATTTTCTTTTTAAAATAGTCGACACACGGATTTTTTTATTCATGTTCTGATTCCTGGTAATTTGGTTTGTCGCTGCCAACAATAATTCCGCCCATTATCAAACGGTCGTCCTGATACAAAACCGCCGATTGTCCGGGAGTCACTGCCCGCTGCGGCTCCGAAAATTCAACTAAATAGCGATTTTCATTAACGGCTTTCATTTTACTTTGGACACCCTTGTGATTGTAGCGGATTTTAACAGTTCCTTCAATTGTATTCTCAGGGAATGTGCTTACCCAATTTACGTTTCTGATCATCATTTGCCGGCTGAAAAGATGCTCATTATCCGTAATTACCACCCGGTTGTTTGCAGCATCAATTTCCTTCACATATTTCCGTTTTGAAAAACCCATTTTGAAGCCCTTGCGCTGGCCGATCGTAAAATTATGAAAACCGTCGTGGTAGCCAAGAACATTTGAATTTTCATCCACTAACTCACCCCGGGAAATGCCCGCGATTCGCCCAGGACTGAAAGACATTAGAAATTCACGATAATCGTTGTCCGGCAGAAAACAGACATCCTGACTCTCTTTCTGATCGGCAGTGTGTAAACCCAGCTTTTCTGCAATCGCTTTTATATCAATTTTAAAACGCGCCCCCAATGGAAATAGCGTCCGGCCCAACGCTTCCTGAGACAGTTGCCAGAGCATATAAGACTGGTCTTTGGACAGGTCAACTCCCTTCAGAATCTCATAGCGCCCGGACAGCATATTTTTCTCAAGCCGGACATAATGCCCGGTCGCTACATATGGAAAGCCTAATCGGTCTGCGGTCGCAAGCAGATGCCGCCATTTGATGGCACGATTGCAGAAAACGCAGGAATTGGGTGTTATTCCGGATAGGTAGTCATCAACAAACTGTTGAACAACGGTTTCCTTAAATTCTTTTTCAATATCCAGAACATGATGTTTTATTCCGATTATTCCACAAATAGCCTGAGCCCGTTTCACAATTTTACGGTAATGTTCGTCAGCACCATGACACCAGAGTTTAAAAGTAATTCCTTCGGGCTGAAAGCCATTCTCTTTCAACAAATAGGCGGCCATAGAGCTGTCCACGCCACCACTCATGGCAATCAGGACCCGGCTTTTATCGGCGGTATTATTCATTTCTTCTTTGCCATAATTCTACAAATTCTTCATGTACCCGGAAAATCATTCTCGGGCGCTCATTAACCGGAAAAAAAACGGCTTCACTGACATCGTCACCGGGAACCAATGGATCATCAGGGTTGATATCAGCGCTGAATCCGATGATCAGCACGTCTCCGTAATACCCGTTCAGGTGGGAACCGACACTCAGCAGTTGCGGTGGTTCAATCTCAATCCCGATCTCTTCTTTGAGTTCCCGGACAGCCGCCTGAGAGGGCGTTTCTCCTATCTCAATAAATCCGCCGGGCAAACACCATTCGCCGATTCCCGGCTCCACACTGCGGCGGACCAGCAGAATCCGCTGATCCGGCTCTGTCAGCACAACCGCCACCGACGGGATCGGATTTTCATATAACGGAATACCACAGCTTTCGCAATATGAACGCTTTCGCCCGTCAATTTTTTTGCTTACAGTTTCCGTTCCACAGATGTAACAATACCGGTATTTCATGGGTTTAATTTACCAATGATTTAGGATATTGGAAACAAAACTGAAATTTTGTACCTTCTCACGTAAATTTGATAATTATTTAGACGGGATTCATATGAACGATTCAGTGTTGGTTGTCGGGTCTGTCGCCTTCGATGATGTTGAGACCCCTTTTGGAAAACGTGAAAACGCGCTGGGTGGTAGCGCGGTTTTTTTCTCTATGGCTGCCTCCCATTTTACATCTCCACGAATGGTGGGTATTGCGGGCACGGACTTCCCCGAAGAAGCAATTACAATGCTACAGCACCATCGTGTTGACATTCGCGGTCTGGAAATTGTCGAAGGAAAAACATTCCGCTGGGGCGGCGTTTATCATGACGATATTAATCAACGCGATACGTTGTACACCGATTTAAATGTCTTCGCCGACTTCAAACCGGTCATTCCCAAGGAATACCGTCAGACACCTTTTCTTTTTCTGGGTAACATCCAGCCTGCGTTGCAACTGGATGTGCTGGATCAGGTTGAAAATCCAAAATATATTGCCCTGGACACGATGAATCTCTGGATTAATACAACCCTCGATGATCTGCTTACAGTCATCGGCAAAGTTGACCTGCTGATTATCAACGACAGTGAGCTGGTTCTTTTAACAAAAGAAACCAATTTGCTGGCCGGCCTGAAAAAACTTCACACGCAGGGACCGCAGCATATTATCATTAAAAAGGGTGAGCATGGCGCTTTCCTCAGCTATAATACCGAAATCTTTTACTCACCGGCATTTCCGGTAAAACAGGCGACCGATCCCACCGGCGCCGGCGACAGTTTTGCCGGAGGGCTGATGGGATACCTGGCGGCCTGTAAAGAGATTAATTTTACCACATTGAAAAAAGCCCTTGTCTATGGCTGTGTTATGGGTTCTTTTGTAGTAGAAAATTTCAGTACGGACGGACTGACCCAACTGGACCGGAAACAGATTGAATCGCGGTATAATGCCCTGCGAAAACTTGTAACAATTTAGACAGAGATACGGATGATTAAACCACTGTTCTGGGACAATAATCAACTATATATCGTTGATCAGACCCTTTTACCAATTGAATACAAACGGATTGAAATTAAAAGTCATCTCGACATGGCCAATGCGATAAAACGCCTGGCAATCCGGGGTGCACCGGCGCTCGGCATCGCTGCGGCTGCCGGACTGGTCCTTGGCTTAAAACCATTTATCGATTCGGGGTCAAGACTGTTTTTCGAAAAACTGGATGAAATATCAACACTGCTAAACAGTACCCGACCAACCGCCATCAACCTGTCCTGGGCGCTGAAACGAATGAAATCTGTCGCGGAATCAATGAATCATAAACCTGTTCCCGACATCTGGAATAAAATATATCAAGAAGCTCTGACTATTCATCAAGAAGATATAGAAATGTGTCAGGTCATCGGCCGGCACGGACAGAGCATCATCCCGGAAAAAGCCAATATTTTGACACATTGCAATACCGGCGGTCTGGCCACCGGCGGTCTCGGAACAGCGCTGGGAGTTATTATTACCGCTCATCAACTCGGAAAAGATATCCATGTATACGTTGATGAAACCCGGCCGCTGTTGCAGGGAGCCCGGCTGACTGCCTGGGAACTGTCCGAAGAAAAGGTACCGTATACCTTAATATGCGATAATATGGCTGCCTATATCATGGCTACCCGAAAAATCGACGCTGTTATTGTCGGTGCTGACCGGATTGCTGCCAACGGCGACGCTGCCAATAAAATCGGTACTTACGGTTTGGCGATTCTGGCCGATTATCACGAAGTTCCGTTTTATGTGGTTGCGCCTTCTTCAACAATCGATCCGTCGGTTTCCAGCGGCAAAGAGATTGTCATTGAAGAACGTTCCGGCCTGGAAGTCCGTGAGATATTCGGTGTAAAGATAGCGCCGGAAGATTGCCCCGCCATTTCACCTGCTTTCGATGTCACTCCAAACGGATTGATAACCGGAATAATTACTGAAAAGGTTGTTTTTAGAACGCCTTACAATTTCTTATAATATCTTACTTGAAAAGTAGCTTTTTGAGTGATAAATTTCATTGTTAATTTAAGAATCTAGAGGAGTTATCGAATGAAACTTAGAATCCTTTTAAGCGCACTTGCATTGTTTCTGCTACTGTCATTTTTCCTGGCTTCCTGTCAGAGTCCGGAAGTAACCTCTGCAAAGGTGTACTTTCAACAAAACAATATTGAAGCCGCCGAGGAACAGCTGCTGATCGCTCTTGGAAAAGAACCCATGAATCCCGAAGTCCCATTCCTGCTGGCAGTCCAGGTTTATATGCAGAGAAAAGAATTGATTGAGGCGAAAAAGTATCTCGAAAAAGTTATTGAGATCGATCCCAATTATACTTATCCCGGCGGAATAAGTGCTGAGGATCAGTTAAAACGCCTGTGGGCAGAAATACATTCTCAGGGAGCCAATAAATTCAATGAGGCAATCAAAGCAATTTTACCAATTGATAAAGATTCTCTACTGACCGAAGCAACCGAAAAGTTCCTGTTGGCTTTAGAGATTCGCGACGACGAAGTAAGCAGCTACAACGCATTAATAAAATGCTACTATATGCTGAATGATACTGCAAATTTGGTCAAAACTTCTGAAAAAGTGGCGGATATAGGGCTCTTTGATGAAGATATCAGTTTATATTATGTCCAGATTCTGTTTGATCAGGGACAGAAGGACAAGGCATTGGCAACATTAGATGATGTGCTGACAGATCACCATGAATCGGTAAAATTGCAGGAATTGAGAATCCAGTTTCTTGCACAGCTGGGTCGCCTGGAAGAAGCCAGGGAAATCGCCAGAAAATTAGCTGAAGATTACCCTAACGATGTAGATATTATGTACCTGCTTGCACAGATTTACTACAAATTAGGTGATTTTGAATCTGCCCAGTATCAATTCAAAAAAGTACTCATCGAAAGTCCTGATGATATTCAAGTCCTGCAAAGCATTGCCAGTTCTGCATTTCAGGCTGAAGACTGGATCATGGCGGAAGACTATGCCCGCCAGATGATCGATCTGGATCCCGAATTTGTTTTTGGATATACGCTGCTTTGGAAATCTCTGTACAATCAGGGTAAACCGGAAGAAGCCGAAGAATACCGGCAGATTGAAAAAAGTCTGCGATAAGAAATTCCCCTTATTCAAAATAAAAAGCCGATCGTAAGGTCGGCTTTTTTTGTGTGAATTGGAGCACTACTACCTATATCCTGTTCCATCAGGATTTTTTCTACTGGGCCCAATTCAATTACAAATGTTTTATATTTACCCGATTCGGGTTCGTTTTCGCAGGTATTCGCTCAATGCCAGATCCAGATTCTGATCGGTAATCAGCGTAACATAGTCAATATTGTTTGCCCGGCATTGGATTTTGTAGTTCTCAATAAACTGCCGAATCAGACACTGATAGGCTTCCTGAATGTGCCAGGGTTCGGTATTCATATGCAAAGATGTTTCCAGGTCCACAAAACGGGTCTGGCGATTAAATGAAAACTCCAGTTCCTGCCGGTCCAGAATATGGAAAAGGATAACTTCATGCCGCTTGTGCCGGAAATGTTTCAGGGCGTTGATAACGTCGTCCGGCTCATCCAGCAGATCGGAGATCAGCACGATCAGTCCCCGTTTTTTCAATTTTTCGGCCAATTCATGCAGTTGGGGGGCGATACGGGTTTCGGCTCCTGCCTGTACCCTTTCAAGTGCGGCAAGCAGCTGATTCAGATGGCTCTTTTTGGCAACCGGCGGCAGAAAATCACGAACCTGATCATCAAATAAAGTCAAACTCACGGCATCCTGCTGTTTCAACATCAGATAGGCCAGAGCTGCGGCCAGATAAGATCCGTAGCTCAATTTTGTGACTTCACCCGACGTATATTTCATCGAGCCACTTTTATCCAGCAGAATATAGGACTTGAGGTTCGTTTCTTCTTCGAACTGTTTGATATAATACCGATCGGTCTTGCCATACAGTTTCCAGTCAATATGCCGGATTTCATCGCCCGGATTGTAGGGCCGATGCTCGGCAAATTCCACCGAAAAACCATGATAAGGACTCTTGTGCAAACCGAGAATAAATCCTTCCACCACCAGGCGCGCCCGCAAGGCCATATTATCCAATCGGGCAATCGTTGCCGGATTCAGGTATTTTCGTTTATCGGCGGTTTTATCAATCATACCGCTAATTACCGGAGAGTCTCAATCAGTTTTTCAGCGATAGTATCCGTATCAATACCATCGGATTCGGCATTGAAATTTGGAATAATCCGGTGACGCAGCACCGGTGGAACAATTTTGATCACATCGTCAATATTGGGAGTTGGCCGGCCATCCAGAACGGCATGGGTTTTGGCAGCCAGGATCAAATATTGTGACGCCCGTGGGCCGGCGCCCCACTCTACCCAGTTGTTGATGAAATCCGGTGTATTTTTTCCGTTTGGACGGGAAGCAGTTACCAGTTTTACGGCAAACTCGATGACATTATTCGCCACGGGTACCCGCTTGACAAGATGCTGAAAGGCGATGATTTCGTCACGCTTTATAACCGTTTCAACAACCGCGGCAGTATCATAGGTTGTCGATTTGACAATATCAATTTCCTCTTCATAGGACGGATAATCAACCTTCAGGCTGAACATAAACCTGTCCAGCTGGGCTTCCGGCAATGGATACGTCCCTTCCTGCTCAATGGGATTCTGAGTTGCCAAAACAAAAAAGGGTTCCTCCAGCACATAGGTTTTACCGGCAGCGGTGACGTGGTGTTCCTGCATGGCTTCCAGCAACGCCGCCTGGGTTTTCGGGGGTGTTCGGTTAATTTCATCGGCAAGGATAATATTGCCAAAAATCGGTCCTCTGAAAAACCTAAATTCCCGTTTTCCACTGCTTTTATCCTCTTCAATCACTTCGGTTCCGGTGATGTCGGAGGGCATCAGGTCCGGCGTAAACTGAATTCGCTTGAATGTCAGATCCAGCACCTGAGAAAGCGTTTTGATCAGCAGTGTTTTTGCCAAACCGGGTACACCGATCAACAGGCAATGCCCCTGACACAACAGTGATATCAGCAGCTGGTCAATAATATCCCTCTGTCCGATAATGACCTTACCCAATTCTCTGTTTAACACGTCCCTGGTTTTAAACAACTGTTCAACGAGCGCAACATCGCCTGGTATGTTTATTTCTGTCATATCGTTTCTTTCCAGAATTATTTCAATTTTTGAACCGCAAAAATCTAAGACTTTATCCGTCCAAGCGCAAGCACCGTTATCAACCGGTATTGGTTTTTATTTCAATGGAAAAGCATTAACTTTACGCGTTCTTTCCGATGCATGTTTACTCATTTTCTATGCTTAAAGTTCCATTACTGAAATATACACAATGAGACCAATTTCATTCCTGCTCATAACATTTATCCTGGTTTGCGGTTATCAAAAACCGGCACTAGCCCAATATTCCGTGTATGACTTTAATCCAGTCGTTGTCACCGGCAGCCTGAACGAAACACAGCTCTCCTCATCATTACGAAATATTATCGTTATCGACCAGAATTCGATCCGGTCGTCCGGAGCAGAAAGTGTTGATCAACTGCTTCAGGATGTCGCCGGTGTAGATGTCCGTTCCCAGGGTCCCGTGGGTGTTCAATCGGATATCAGTATCCGGGGTACCGGCGCTGAACAGACATTGATATTAATCGACGGTGTAAAAGTCACCGATCCCCAAACGGCCCATCACAATCTGGACTTACCACTGAGTCCGGAGGACATCGAACAGATCGAAATTATCAAAGGCAGTGCGTCAAAATTGTACGGTCCCGGCGCTTATGGAGGCGTCATTAATATTATTACCCGAAAGGCCGAAAAGCCGGAAACAGCGATACATCTGGAAAGCGGCAGCTTTGGATATTACAACGGGTCCGCGGCACTGTCCGCTAAAAAGGGTAATTTTAGGACCCATCTGAGCGCCAACATCCAGCATTCAGAAGGTTATAGACCAAACACCGATTTTGATAACCTGAATCTGTTTTTAAATAATTCGTATGAAAATTCAAAGGACTGCTATCGTCTAAGTGCCGGATACCGTAAAAAGGATTTCGGCGCCAATAATTTTTACTTTGTTAATAATGCCAACCAACGGGAAGATACGGAAACCATTTTTCTGAATCTGAATGGAACGGCCAATAGTAACAATGGCTCTTTTTCTACGGGAATCAGCTGGCGCAGGCATTACGATCATTATATATATGATTTTAATAATCCGGCTATCTATGAAAACCGGCATTTCACCAATACGCTTCAGGCGGATATTCTGAAAACGATTCGGTTCCGGAATAAAGTCCTGAACATAAGTCTCGATGGATCGGGCGAATGGATTGAAAGTAATAATTTAGGCAATCATCAGCGCTATAATGTTGGGCTAGCCTATGAATATCAGTGGCTGCCTGATGACCGGTTAGCA
>JAHJGX010000246.1 GCA_018824205.1 bacterium | reverse complement strand
GTCCGGTTTGCGAAAAGGAAGAAAAGGAAGTCCTCTGTAAAGTTCATGATCGTCGGAAAGAGAGGGTTTGGCGACACCTGGATACCTGTCAAATGAAGACATTTATTCATAGCCATATTCCGCGGGTCAAATGTCCGCACCTTCAATAACATGAATCGATGTTGCTTTTATTTCACGTTCAATGTATATTCATCAAAATGTATGGGTCTTATATGAAAAAACTGATTATTATGTTATTTGCAGCAATCGCAATTCTCCAAATTCCAGCGGTATCTCAGGAAAACTCCGTTTATCCGCAACCGGTGACACTGGTAACTGTTCCGACGGCCGGTATTATTCCCAGGGGGGCTTACCTCACCGAATTTCGCCTATTCAGCGGTGGCGGTGTTCTGGCCGGGATATCCGCCGGGATATCACAGCGGTTTATGTTTGGCGTCTCATACGGCGGCGCCAGCATTATCGGCAACCAGAAGATTCAATGGCATAATCAGCCGGGCGTAGAGATCAAATACCGGTTTATCGAAGAGTCTGCCAAGCTGCCGGCTTTTCTGTTTGGTTTCAATTCCCAGGGGCAGGGCGCATACATCGATTCACTTAAACGCTACGACACAAAGGCAAAAGGATTCTATCTGGTTGCCAGTAAAAATTATCGTTTTCTCGGTAATATGGGATTCCATGCCGGCTTTAACTTTAACCCGCTGGAAGACGAAGATGGTGATTCAGACCCATCATTTTTCATCGGGTTGGATAAGGACATTAACCCGGAGATATCCTTTGTTGTGGAATACGACGCCGCACTGAATGACAACGAAACAAATGCACTGGGACTTGGCGAAGGATTGGGCTATCTCAACGCCGGGATTCGCTGGACAATGGTTCAGCGGTTTCACCTTGAAGTAGATTTCAACAATATCCTGTTAAATCGAAATAAGGTGGACTATTTCAACCGGGAACTCAAATTCACTTTTGTGGAATTTTTCTAAAAACTGGTGAAAAACAGAAATCAACATTCAACCTAAACACACCATGGGGGTAACAATGAAAGATCGACGTTTTCGATTTGTAACGATGTACGTGGTCATTATACTGGCGTGTATGCTGGTGATGGCCCAGGGCGCCACCGTTAAAGACCTGCTGGAAGAGGTCGAAACACTGCGTGATGCCGATAATTATACCGGCGCTATGGCAAAACTGAAAGAAGCCGAAAAGCTTGAAAAGGATAACCCGGAAATACTCTGGAAGATTGCCCGAGCTTACTTTGATTTTGCAGATCAGGACGAAAACAATCCGGAAGTCCAGACGAAAAACATTTACCCCGGATTTGATTATGCCAAGCGTTGCATCGAATTGGCGCCAAACGTCGCCGGCGGTCATCAATACTACGCTATTTTAATCGGCAGAATTGGTGAAATCGAAGGCACCAAACAGAAAATTGAAAATTCCTACGCCGTCAGAGAACATACTATGATTGCCATTAAACTGGACCCGGAAAACGATTCCAATTATCACGTTATGGGTCGCTGGCACTTTGCGCTGGCTGATTTGAGCTGGGTAGAGCGGAAAATCGCCAGTATTATTTATGCAACTCCTCCGGCTGCATCCTTTGAAAAAGCCGTGGAGTTTTTCGGTAAAGCCCACGAAATCGATCCGGAGGATATTCGTCATTTGCTTTGGCTGGGTAAAAGTTATGAGAAACTGGATCAGGATGATAACGCCAAGAAAGCTTTAAAAAAGGCGCTGGCTCTTCCGGCCGCATCGGATTCAGACAAGAACCAGCATAAAGAAGCAAAAGAACTGCTGGAAGATTTGTAAAAGGTGGAGAATGAAAATTATTAACGGTTTCTTTAAAATCCTGAAAATCTTTTTTGTCGTCGGCTTGATTTTTATATTTGTGGTAGCGGTGATAGCCCTGCTGACAAAAGAAGAACCAGGGAAATAAGTTAATCGTTTTTCATCAATTAACAGCTGTGGTGAGGCAATTGCATCATCACGGCTGTTTTTTTATTTCAGCAAAAGCATGTTCCGCACCTGAATACCACCATTTGATATCATGCGCAGCATATAGACACCACTCGGTACGGCAATCCCGGC
>JAHJGX010000245.1 GCA_018824205.1 bacterium | reverse complement strand
TTCGAGATGGACTAATTTCCAGGGAATCTTACGCTTCGTATATCTTGATTCACCATTGTTATGTTCTTCAAGTCGTTTTTTTATATTGGCGGTGTAGCCGATATAAAAGGATTGATCCAATCCAGATTGAAGTATATAGGTGAAATATGACATGATTTGAGCGAGAGACGGGGCTCGAACCCGCGACAACCACGTTGGCAACGTGGAGCTCTACCAGCTGAGCTACTCTCGCGTTCTTAAAAAGCGGTGAAATTTAAAGCGGAATAACTCTTTATGCAATATTTTTTGAGAATAAATTTTACTGTTAAAACTCCGGTTGATATATAGCCAAAATAAATCTAACTTTCGATCCAATGAAGAAGGTTAGAAACATTAAAAAATATTGTACTATTGTTCCTGCTTACAATGCAAAACATACCATATCAGAAGTCATAAAATCCATCCACCGGATTATTCCTGGTTTGCAGATTACTGTCGTCGATGACGGTTCAACTGACGGTACTGCGTCCATTGTTTCTGAAAGTAAATCCGTAATATTAATACCGCATAAATCCAATTTGGGAAAAGGAGCAGCTATTAAGACCGGAATTCGATATGCGAAAGAGGCTGGATTTCAGTACGGTATATTTATTGACGCCGATATGCAACATGACCCGGAAAAAATCGTAGAATTTATATGCTTAAGAGAGAAATATAATTCTGATATGATTCTTGGTAAACGATCTTTTCTAAGAACGGATATGCCGTTTCATCGCATGTTATCGAATAGTATCACATCATTCATGATATCAATCCGAACTGGAAAGCGTGTTCATGACAGTCAATGTGGTTATCGATTAATAAAGTTATCGAATCTCAATCCGGATATATTTGATAATGACGGATTTCAATTTGAAAGTGAAATTTTAATTAAAATGCTTTATTTAGACGCCAATTATTGTGAAATACCAATTCCTACAATTTATAATAATGCTGGCAGTTCCATCAATAACCTGCTTGATACACTGAGGTTTATTAAATTGTTTTTATATAGTTATTTGTGGTTTTAAAATCGGAGAAACAATGGTAGAAATCTTGAAAATGATCGTGATTACATTTATTCCTACATTGGAACTGAGGGCATCGATTCCATACGGAATTTTCGGGACGGATTTTCATTGGTTTAACGTTTTTTTAATTTGTGTAATCGCAAATATCATTATTGGCATCATTATTTATGTACTATTTGAATGGATCATCAAGCTAATGTGCATATTTAAACCGATTGAAAAGCTGTGGAATGGGTATATTGATAAAACTCAACAACGAATATCAAATGGTGTCGAAAAATATGGGGAGTGGGCTGTCGCGGTCTTTATCGGGATACCATTGCCGGGATCAGGTGTTTACACTGGGGCTGTCGCCGCATTTTTGATTGGCCTGAATTTCAAGAAATTTATGGTGGCTAATATCATCGGTGTATTAATTGCCGGAATTCTTGTGACTGGAATATGCCTAACAGGGTCTAATTTGGCTAGTATTTTTATTAAACCGATGTAAGAATTTTGCTTTGGAATAACCCTGTTATATTCTAAATTTTGAACGCTTTTTTGATGGTTATTAATATTCGGGGTGTAGCGCAGCCCGGTTAGCGCGTCCCGATCTGTCGGGAAGGTCGGAGGGAACAAATATTCGCTAACCTGATCTTGATTTGATAATTGATATTCTATTTTCGGGGTGTAGCGCAGCCCGGTTAGCGCGCTTCGTTCGGGACGAAGAGGTCGGGAGTTCGAATCTCCCCACCCCGACAAGGTTATGGCTTACCATCTTTACATTATCTTCAGTAAATCACGTAATCGTTACTACATCGGGCATACCAATAGTTTAATCAGAAGACTTAAAGAACACAACACGGGACAATCAAAATCTACAAGATATGGTGTGCCCTGGAATTTGGTTTACTCGAAACAGTTTGATTCAAGCCTTGAAGCTAACCGGGAAGAATTAAAACTAAAGAAAATGAAGAGCAGAAAATTTATTGAACGACTTATTGCTTTTGGTTAGCGCGTCCCGATCGCAGATCGGGAAGGTCGGGATTCCTTCAGAAGAATCTCCCCACCCCGACAAGGTTTTCTTAGATATTTCGCATTTTCGAACACTTCTAGATTTTCAGTGCACAAAAACAGCACACTTTTTTCAATAATAAATTTATATTTGTGCAATGAATAATCGAGTTCCAAAAGTAGGCCTTCATAAAAATAAAAGACGATCTGGAATGAATGCAACCATTCAAGTAATTTAGCTTTAAGAAAAAGTGGCAAATACGTGTCAACTTTTTGCGGAGTCCATGGAAAAATGTTGGAATCTATAGGTAAGAAAATTATTAGAAAAGTCTATAAGCTTTTTTTTATTGAAAATACAAGAGTTTTACAAGAATTATAAATTTACCAAAATTGAATCCGACCTTCGG
>JAHJGX010000244.1 GCA_018824205.1 bacterium | reverse complement strand
TTTTGGATTATTGAACTTAATTCTTGCCTTTCCTCATTGGTCAATGTCACTTTGTACTTCTTCATTGTTACTCCATCTTTTGTTTGATGGAGTAATATACAACATATTATGCGTCATTACAAGCATGACATGACACTAGGTTCCCTCCTTATTGTCTTCGGCGGTTTTCTGATTCTGCCTTTACTGATGGTTGTTTATGAAGGCAATCTGGCGGATAACATCCGGCTTTTGCTTGCTTTTGCAATCCCGATAATACTGTCACTAGCCGTGGGATTTCTTTTACTGAAATTATTTAAATCAGATACGATAAATAATATCCAGGCAATGTTAATCTGCACACTGGGATGGTTGGTTTTTTCAGCAATTGGCGCGCTTCCCTATGTAATCGCCATAGACAGCAGTTTCATCGATGGATTTTTTGAAGCGATGAGTGGATTTACGACTACCGGAATTACCATGTATACCGGCCTGGACAATATGCCTAAATGTGTCATTTTCTGGCGGGCGTTAACCCAGTGGATCGGTGGCCTGGGAATTTTGACATTCTTCCTTGCGATCAGCTCAAAGGGAGTCGGTGCACACTGGTTATTTGGAGCCGAGAGCCATAAAATTGATCTGGCCCGACCGGTTCCCGGTTTAGCGAATACACTGGCGATTTTATGGGGAATTTACACCGCCTTCACAATTGTAATTTTACTTGGATTATATATTTCCGGAATGTCTCTTTTCGATAGTGTTTGCCACAGCTTTACAGCCTTATCAACGGGCGGATTTTCTCCTCATGATGCCAGTATTGAATATTATCAGATAAGCGGTTTTCGACACTATATCCGGATTGAATATATCCTGATTCTTGGTATGCTTTTCGGTGGTACAAATTTTTTGATCCATTACCGTGTTCTTAAAGGTCAGCCACGGGCACTTTTTGATAATAAGGAGATGCGGTACTGGTGGGGTTTTATCGGACTATTTATTCTGATTATCCTTATCGAAATTTTTCTAAAAGTCACGCCCGAATCTCAGAGAGGACTGGGAAACCTTGAAGAAAATTTTAGAATAACCGCATTTCAGGTAGTTTCAATTATCACAACAACCGGATTTGGAACCCGTGACATCGGGTCTCCTTTTTTCGGTGTCGCCGCCCGGCAACTGTTCCTGGTAATGATGGTTATCGGTGGCTGTGTCGGATCGACCGGCGGTGGAATCAAGGTATTACGAATCGGAATTTTAGTACAGATCATCCGACGGGAAGTATTTCGTCTGCGCACTCCACCCCGGGCTGTATCAGCGGTGATTATAGACGGCAAACAAGTGGATAATAACGAAATCTCGCGGGTAAGCGGACTCTTTTTTACCTGGATCATCTTCCTGGTAATTGGCGGCTTGTGCACCGCATTACTGTCCGATCACAATGCAATTCAATCCTTTTCCGGAATGTTCAGCGCGCTTGGGAATATTGGCCCCTGCTATATTCCCTATCAGGAAATGGGACAACTCAATCCTTTGATAAAAACAGTCTATATTATCGGTATGCTTGCCGGTCGATTGGAAATCCTGCCGGTCTTGTTAATATTCAGTCGAAAGGCCTGGAGAATTGGTTAAGAAATAATAAAAGGGAAACATTATGTATATTATAATTGCAGGAGCAGGAATTATCGGACGTCAATTAACCAATCTTTTGGTTGAAAATAAACATGATGTCATTGTCATTGATAAAGATACCGCAGTCTGCCAAGGTGTTTACGAGGAAACCTGCGCCATTACGATAAATGGCGATGCAACAAATTTAAAAATCCTCAAACAGGCAGGCGCCGGCAAGACGGATGTCATTCTCTGTCTCATGCATTATTCTGCCGATAATATGGCCTGCTCATTACTTGCAAAGAGTTTAGGGATTCCGAATATAATAGCCCGACTGCGAGATCCACAATATGAACAAGCATACAAGTTAGCGGGCGTAACAACCATCGTCAGGATGGCCGATTTACTTGTCAATCAGATCATAATGGAAATTGAACAGCCGAAAGTTCGTAAAATAATTACCTTGGGTGGAGGAAAAGCGGATATATATCAGGTACGAGTACCTGAAAACGCCAGATGCATCTCAATGACTATCAGGGAAATCACTGAAGACCGGAATTTTCCCGATGAATGTGTATTTGTTGGTATATACCGTGAAGAATCCCAGGAATTTTTTATTCCCCGGGGAAATCACAAAATTCATGAGAAAGATAATATCTTCCTCAGCGCTAAAAATCAGGATATTAAACGGTCAACTGATTTCTTAATAAAACTCAGCAAATGAGCACCCGGCTGATTTTATTAAGGTGATTTTGATTTAAGAAAAACGCAATCCCGATAGTGGATAAAAATCCTCAGAAATTCTCCGATCTTATGAGGATTTCATTGGAAGGAACTGGTTGACTACTTTTAAATAATTATTTATCCGGTTTTGGTTTCTCCGGTTCCTCAGTGGTCTTATTACCCGGCGAGTCGGTTTTTTCAGGAGCAGGCTTTGGCCCAGGTTCGGTTTTTGGAGGTTCCGGCTGTGGTTTAATTGATGGTTTCGGTTTAGTTTTTTGAGGTTCAGGTTGTGGTTTAATCTCCTTCCTTTCACTATCGTCACGTTTCTTGAGCTCATCCGGTTTTGGTAGCGGCTTGACTTCTTTTCTTTCGGTTTCAGTACTTATCTTTTCCGGTTCGGAACTCGGTTTTTCACGGATTGGCAGATTCAGATTGGGGTCCGGTATTGGAGTTGGCGTCGGAAAAAATATTGGATCCGGGAAATCGGGATTTGGTTTTGGTGACGGATTCGGTCCCGGTGGATCTTTTTTTACTTCTTCTTTGGGCTTCTCAAAGACTATAGTTTCCTGAATATCACGTTTTTGCATCAGGTATGAATTATACTTGGCCGCTTTTTTCATGATCTGTAAATCATCTGTCGAACTGCTGGTTTCCAGCGCAGTGTTGCCGTATTTATTATATTCTATTTCCTTCTTTTCCACATCCGCAAACTGCTGGGAATATTTATGAATGGTTAAAATCTGCTTCTTGAGATCGGGGCTTTTGTATTCCTTTGCAGAACAGGCCACCTGGATCGCCTGTTTCGCTAAAGACTGCTGAATTTCACCCAGGTTGCTCTCATCCGCCCGCTGCACAATGGACTGTATCTGTAAGGTTGTATTCAGCAGCGTCAGCCGTTCACCCACATAGGGATTCCGGTAATAATCGCGCCTCTCCGGCTTCGAGGTAGATTGGATAAGTACCGGTGAGTTAGAGTGAACCCGGTTGCCTTTATTCACGACGTCGTCGTACTGCAAAACTACATTCGCCACTTGCAGCGAATCGGCAATGGTTTTCGGCAACTGCAATTCAAAGGTAATGGAATAGTGATCGTTGGAAAAAATATCTCCAATCGACACTTGGGTCTGATTTTCATTGGTTTCGGAAAGATAACCGAACACATCCAGCACTTTAATTCCCGGGGCAGTCTGGATTTGAATTTTTACATTCTGAGCAGCTATCGCCAGCAGGCCGGACATTTCAGAAGCAAAAATAGTAGGAATCTCCTCCGGTGAATGAATAAAATAATAATTTCCTACCCCCAGTTCCGCGAGGCCCAGCAGCAGGTCTTCATCGTAATCCGCGCCAACCCCAAAGGTCGAGATGGACATGCCCTGAATGGATTTATCATAACAGATTTCCTGCAATTTATCGGCCCGGGTCACACCCTCATTGGCCAGCCCATCGGAAAGTAGCAACACCCGGTTTACCTGGCCGGTTTTCAGGTTTTTCGCAATCTGTGAATACCCTTCCAGCATGCCGCCACTGAGGTTCGTCGATCCGCCGGTTTCAATGTCGTCAATAAGTCCGATGATCTTGCGTTTATTTTGGGCATTTTGAGCCGGGACAATCAGCTGAACTTTCGATTCATAGGTAATCAGAGAAACAATATCGTCATCCGACATGTTCTGGACAATAAATTTGGCTGAGTTTTTAGCATAATCCAGTTTTCGTTCCCTTGCCATACTGCCGCTGCGGTCGATCACCAGCGCCAGATTCAGCGGTATCCGGTCCCGCCGGGGAACTTCCTTGGAGTAGATATCTACCTGCAGAAACACGGATTCACCGCTACCGTTGAGCCAGACCGGCTGATCGAGAGCGGTTTCCAGTTTCAGGACATGATCGTCGTAAACGCTCAGCGGTTCATAATCAAAATCTGGATTCATTATCACTTCATCCCCGGTTAGTTTGCGGATAATTTGTTCCGCCAGTTCATCGACAGCCCGGATAATTTCATAATCGGAAAGCCAGTCTTTCTTTTCGGCAATCAAAATTTCAGCACTGGCTACATCCACCAGACGGGCATCGATCCGATAAACCCCACCCCCTGAAATGATACTGCCCACCAGAATGGCATTTGCTCCGGCAAGTTCACCGATTTCCACTGCTTGTTTCTCATTAACGACACCCGATAACGCCAGATGCATTTCATCCAGGATTTCCTGAAGCCGTGAACGTTCTATCAGTGTAATTTTGTCACATAAACTCAGATCGGTAACCATAATCTCCGGAATGGCCTTTTCGAGATACACCAGATCAGGACGTTGAGTAAGATTCCGAAAATCCAGGACAGCTACCCGCAGATCAGGATCAGCGGAAAGCAATCCAAGGAACAAAACATTGATCAGGATAATCCATAACGGGAACGACCGCTTAGCAGACATACTTCCTCCTCTGGATGCTTACTTTCATATTACGTTTTCGTCTTTATAGACGAATAAAAACAATTTATGTTCCAATAGTCAAGCTGCATGAGCTACTGTTTATCCGTCGCTTCGGTTAATAATGTGACATTCCTTTTCGTAAAAAAGCCATCGAAGTCGCCATAGCGGTGAATATATTCATTTACCAATAATGTATTCGGCGACGCTGCAGTAAACGTCTGCTTCAGGCCATCATCTTCACAACCGACCAATTCCAGCAGGTATTCGAGACCGTCATCACCCAGTGCCTTGAACGTGGCTTCAATGTCTTTTGTAACAAAGGCCATGTGGTGAACGCGGAGGTTAAAATTATGAATAAATTTTTCGGTTGGCCCGGATTCGGTTTCATTTTTATAGGGCGCGATACCCGAAGTAAAGACCTGGGCGTAATCTTTATGGGAAAGACGGGCAACGGTGGTAATCGAATTCTGGGATTTCACATAAATGGCAAAATCGAAATGATAATTGGTCAGATACATAAATTCCACAATCGCAGCATCCCGGTCCAGGGCTTTGATCCGGGTTGCACAATGATCTAGCGTCCCGATTTTTTTCAAATAAGCATGTTTTGGTTTCTTCAGGTTCCATTTCAGTGGTTTCGCTTTGCCCCGCCAACTGCCATTGGGCTTTTTCCATTGAATAAAGCCTAATGAGTTTCCCGTATATTTTGAGGGCATGGTCTGAATGAAAATATAATCCCGGTACTGCTGAATTTCCGGTGTCATAAATTCGACCCCACGCATCTTTTGGATTTGGACATACTTTTGCAGATCCTTGCAGGAATATATAAAGGTTTCCAAACGTGTATTAGGCATGTGGCTGGACTTCGGGCCGGCGTTAAAAGGTACAAACGGATTATCCGGTTTTATCCGCGATCGAATTAGTAAATCCGCCGATTTCGGACAACACAACAGACAGGTTTTATACTCATCGTCTTCAAAAGAATCTTTAAAATCATATCCGGTATAGCGTAGCAGCTCTTCTGCCGCCGCTTTCTGGTTTTCCGGCTCGGTATTGATGATTACAGCTTCGAGGCTGTCAACCAGGCCCTCCAATCCCAAAGCCTTGCGAACATTAACAATTTTTGGAGTTTCCTTACGGAGAAATTCATCACTGTTGCTGAATCCCAGTCTCTCCGTTAATGCTGGATGCTGACAATGCGGACACTTTCCATTTTGTGGTTCTTCATAAATCTGATGACAATTCAAACATAGATATTTCGCCATGGGAACTCCGGTTTATATAAAATGGTTAGTGCGATAACTCATTATTCTAATTACTTATAGTGAAAATTAACGGATTCAAATCTTGTTCGCAACTAATAAACTTAATTCTGTAAAATTCATTATAATGATACGATGATGACGACAATATCATTGAAAAAAAGTCGCACCGCAGAGCAGTGCAACCAGACTATAGCATAAATGAATTAATTATTCGTGATTATTTTTAAACAATTTCTGGAAATTCGCTGGCTGCCGCTCTTTCCAGTAACCCCGATGGTAGGCGTCGCTCACCAGCAGCGGCATGGTCACCGTCGCTTCACCAAAGACCATCTGCTCATAAGTAGTGTCAACCTTGCCCCAGGAACTCGCTTCCTTCAGGGTCGATCCCGACAACGCGCCATCACGTTCATCGGCTACCGTCAGCTGGATCGCATACTTGTGCATCGGCCGGTCTTCTTCCAGTACCTCTGTGGCCACCACAATATCCTGGGTGAAATTCTTTGGTACACCGCCGCCGATCATCAGGATACCGGTCTCGGCGCATTCGAGTTTAATCTGGGTCAGCTCCAGGAAATCCCGGGCGGAATCGATGCTCAGATATTTTTCCTTATTATGCCATTGATGGTGAATCAGACCAAAGCCTGCCGAACAGTCGGAAAAAGCCGGTACAAAAATCGGCACGTCTTTTTTATACGCCGAATAGATCACCGATTTCTCGGTTTTAATGCCGACCTTATCCAGGTAGCGTCCCATTTCAAAAATGAATTCACGGGATGAATAGGGCCGCGGCTCCAGCCCGTCAGCAATTTCAGCAACCGTCATATCACAGACCCGCAGTTCTTCCTCATCAATATATGTATCATAAATCCGGTCGATCATCAGCTCTCTTAATTCGGCATCATCGACAAAAGGTGTTCCGATATAATGCTTGTAGCCTAGCGCTTCCAGAAAATCCTGGTCGACAATAACCGCACCGGTGGACACAATAGCGTCAACCATATTATGCTCAATCATATCCGCCACCACATTTTTCAGTCCGGCGCTGAAGAGCGACCCGGCCAGAGTCAGAATTACGCTGCAGTCTTTATCTTTCAACATGCGGCTGTAAATATCCGTTGCCGTCGCCAGGTTCCGGGCCTGAAATGCCATATCTCGGTAACTGTCGATAATCGGTCTGGCATCAAAGGATTTAATATCGATATGCTGAATTTCCTTGTTAAGAAAATCATGTTTTTTCATGCTTATTTCTCCTTTTGGAATATCATACTCAGGGTACGATAAACGAGTTTTGCCGCCATAAAATCCGGCGCTTTGTTGGATGGATCGGGGCAGAGTTCTACCACATCCAGTCCGATCACGTTTTTTTCTGCGATAACCCCGTTTATTATTTTCATGACATCATACCACCATAGTCCGCCGGGTTCCGGTGTGCCGGTAGACGGCATGATCGCCGGGTCAAAGACATCCAGATCTATTGTAAGGTATACATTATCGGTTAATCTGGAGTTGATCCATTCAAGCGGGTCAGAATGATCAAACCATTCATGGGCAAACAATACCCGATCCGGGTTCAGGTTTTTCTTTTCTGAAACATCCATGCTGTGAATACCCACCTGAACGATAGGACACAGCTCTTTAATCCGGGCCATCACACAGGCGTGGTTGTAGGGGCTGCCTTCATACTCATCCCGGAGATCGGAATGGGCATCCAGTTGCAGCACTGAAACATTTTCAAATTTTTCAACCACCGCCTTAACCAAACCGCCACTGACGGAATGTTCGCCGCCTAGGCCAACCAGAAATTTATTATCGTTTAAGATTTTCTGGGCGGCCAAAAAAACCTGTTCGCTCATTTTCTGCGGGTCATCGGGACAATTCAGCGGTTCCAGGGTTACGATCCCCTGAAGATATACTTCACTGTCCGTCTCAATATCATACAGCTCCATATTTCCGGAGGCTTCCAGGAGCGCCGCCGGCCCCCTGTCTGCGCCCTTGATCCAGGTGGAGGTCCCATCATAGGGAATCGGCAAAACGGCAATCCTTGCGGAATTATAAGAACAATAAGGCTGTTCCAAGTTACCGAAGGCACCGGGATAATGGTTTTGTTTTTTATTGGTCATATCAGTTGCTGGCGTTTCCGGCGTCGGGAAACTCTTCTCCGCGGATTTGCAGATGGATTTTCGGCGATTTAGACTGAAAATAATCAATCACGTGTTGTTTCGCTTTTTCAACATCAAAATCTTTGCATGAAAACAGATCAACAAACACAAAATTTTTCTTTGGATAGGTATGCAGTGAGATGTGGCTTTCCGCAATGATCACCACGCCGGTAATCCCGTCATCATCAAGGGTCGATCCCTCGTATCGAAAAACATATGGGCGGGTTATTTTAGTCATTCCAATCATTGCAGGTAATTCATTCAGAAGATAATAACAGGCATCCAGATTGTCAAGAATCTCCGGATTGCAGTCATTCAAATCCAGCATTAAGTGTGGGCCATAAGCCTTGATCTCTTTTTCCATATCGCATAAATCCCCCTATATTAGTTTCCGACGACGCCGTACCAATTCATAATCCGATGATTAAAACTGGTCAAAAAAACGAGCAATAATACAGTTATTTTCAATCAAATCCAAACAAAATAATTCGCTGTTTTTCAGATGGTAAATTCGATCTGTTTAAGAATGTTTATGAATGGATTTCAGCGTAGCCGCATTCCGACTCATTTTTTCCAGTAATTGAAATACCTGTTCCTTTTCTTCTAATGCAAATCCCGAGGTCAACTGATCGGACCATTCCCGGGACAGTCGTTTTAATTCAGGCTTCAGTATCAAACCCTTTTCAGTAAGAAAAATATAATATGCCCGTCGGTCGCCAGGATCAGTCTCCCGTCGAACATACCCGGATTCCATCAATTTATGAATTGCCCGCGCCGTGGTAGCTTTGTCGATAGCCAGCCTGCGGCTGATTTCTTCCTGGTGAATCCCGTCATGGTGAAATAGAACCATGAGAAAAGAGAGAGCGCCATAGCTAAGTTCAAACTGGCTTAACTGCCGATCAAAATACATCTGGGTATGCCGATACAGGCATGAAAGAAACCGGCTGATGGAAGGATGATTTTTCATGATGAGACTCCCTGCAGGATCAGCATGTCGCGATCAAATTTCCTGATTTGCGGAAGATATAACCAGAGTGTCACGAAAAAGAATAAAATATCGGTTGCCGGAAAGGTCATCCATACACCGGTCAAACCATACAGGCGAGGTAAAATCAATATCAATGTTATTAAAAATACCTGACGGCTAACGGTTAGAAACAGCGCCTGTTTGGCTTTGCCGATCGCCTGAAAAAGCGTCGATCCAACCACCTGAAATCCAAATACCGGCAGCGCCACAATGAAAATCCGAACCGCCGGTATTCCCATCCGGATTATTTCGGGATCATTTGTAAATACCGATATAATAGCTTTCGGAAATAAAAACAGCACTATCGCTCCGACTGTTGAGACAATGGTAGTCGCTTTATTTGACAATGCCAGGACCCGCTTGGCTTTATCATAGCGCTTTGCGCCATAATTAAACCCCACAATCGGTTGCATCCCCTGGGCAATTCCGAATAAAGGCATAGATACAAACATCAGCATTCGGTGCATTATTCCAAACAGCGCAATGGAAAAATCCCCCCCATAAACCCGTAACGTGTTATTGATGACCACAACCAGTGCACTGGCAGAGAGCTGCCGGATCAGAGACGGTGAACCCACAGCGACAATTTCCCGCATGATTAATCTGTTGAGACGAAGGTTGCGAAAATGCACCGTCAAACTGCTTTTACCGGAACAAAAATAATAGATCAGGTACAGCACTGTCACAACCTGAGAAATGACGGTTGCGGCGGCAGCTCCTTTGATACCCCATTTAAACCCGAAAATAAAAATCGGGTCAAGGATAATATTTAAAATTGCTGAAATCAGCATTGTCGTCATGGCAACTTTAGCACGCCCTTCAGACCGGATAACATTGTTGCTGGCCATGGAAAAAGAAAAGAAAACAGTGCCTAATAAAATTATCTGGGCATAATCACGGGCAAAAGGTAAAATTGTATCCGAGGCACCAAACAGCGCAAGCAGCTCATCGATGAATATATTGCCAAGCAATGCCAGTGAGAACCCAAAGATTACGATGGAAAGCAAAACATTACCGAATGTTGTATTAGCCTTTTCATAATCCCCGGCGCCAAGGGCTCGCGAAATAACTGAGGCTCCACCTATTCCGACCATCATCGCAATCGCCATTACCAGCAATTGAATCGGAAATACAATAGTTATTCCGGCAATTGCCATAGCACCAACACCGCGTCCTACAAAAATGGTATCCACCACATTATAGAGCGCCATAACAAACATACCGACCATCGCCGGTGCAGATAGATTAACAAGTAAGCGACCGACTTTTTCGTCGGCCAGGATATGATTATTACTTTTCAAATTTATTCCTTCATACTATTAAATATTGGCCACAAATATAAACTTTAATAGTTGCGCATGCAACTATTAAAGTTCGGTGTTTTGTTTTATGATTACAGCGATGCGTTGCTTTTCAATTTTCTTTCCAGATGGGAATCATAAACTGAAAAATCAACACACCGATGGCGCAAATGACAGCCGATAAAAGAATGGGTATTGTATAGGAGTGGGTCAAATCAAACAGCCATCCGCCGACGGAAGGCCCGATGATTCCTGCAAAACCGTAGCTGAGAAATACATAAGGATAAATGGTTCCCAGGTTATCGATGCCATAGAGTTGGGTGACTTCTGCTGCAAATAGAACAAAATTGGCACCGAATCCCAAACCTACCAGAAATGGAATAAATAAAAATGTCAAATCTGACTGAGAGCCGGGAATGATGAGCAACGTAAATAAGGTCAGTAAAATCAGCGCCAGCAGAACAGACCTGCGCCCACCTAGCTTATCCGAAACGAACCCCCACAAAACCCGCCCAACCATGTTTCCAATAGCGAGAAAACTGATAGCTGTGGTTGCGTAGGTTTCGGAGACACCAAAGTTCAGTCCGATGGGTTTTAGATTTCCGATAACCAGCAATCCGGCGAATGTGCCGGCAAACATCGCGAGGAACAGCGCCCATATTTTGGAATCCCGTAAGAGTTTGGCGACCGACTGCGAAGATCCAGCGTAAACTGTTTGAGTTTTTTCCGGAACCGAGAACAGCAAGGCGCTTAGAAAAACGATAATTCCATAACTAATGCCGACAATCCGGAAAATTTGCAGGACCGGTTGTCCATTTCCCAGCATAACTTTAACAATCCAGGATAGCAGAATTGCACCGCCACCGAACCCGGCGACCGAAATACCGGTTATCAGCCCTTTATAATCGGGAAACCATTTGATCGGTGTTGCCAGCGAAGTCACGTAGCCAAAAGCGATTCCGGCGCCTGATAAAATCCCGATTCCGACAAGCAACAGGCCGACTTTACCGCCGGAAAAGGAAGCCAGTAAATACCCCAGAGTAAATAGCGCTGCTCCAATGATGGCAGTTATTCGTGGACCATGTTTTTTTTCAATTTTACCCGCCAGAATCATGACAAGGGCAAATGTGGCGATGGTGAATCCAAAGACCAGCTGAGTCTGTGCGGTGTGCAAACCATGTTCATCTTTTAACGGAGGTACAAAAATGCTCCAGGCGTAGACGCCTCCGGTGCATAACATTATCAGGAAAGACGCTAGTGTGACTAAGTATTTTTTCATGCTTGTCCTTTCTTGGTAAAACCGATCCTGTTAGATTTCCAGATTTTTGACATAAACGCGCCGGCGTTTATGCTGGCGTCGTTCGAAAAATTTCCATTGTGACTGGACTTTGGTATTCGCTTCCAGCTCCGGGTTCGACTCCGCATAGACAATTCCTTTATCCAGGAAGCAGTGCCCAAGCTGGTTCAGAATCAGCGCCGGAATACCGATACCCTGCAGATCCGACTTGACCCCAATCAGGTAAAAATCGACTACTTTGCACCATTTCATGGCACGATAAAGATGCCACCAACCGAAAGGAAACAGTTGCCCTTTCGCCTTTTGCAGCGCCTTTGACAGTGACGGCATGGTAATCCCGAAAGCCACCAGTTTATTGTTTTCGTCAGCAACTAACGCAACATATTCGTGGCTGATATAGCTGAAATATTTTTTTACCACATCATCCACCTGGCTGGAACTGAGGGGAACAAAACCGTACAGAACTTTATATGCCTCCTGAAAGAGATCAAAGATCTCACGGGCATAGTTAAGAATGTCATTACGACTGTTTAATTCAACAATATGCAAGTTCTGTTGCCGGGCAATTCGTTCAGCGAACTGATCGATTTGGGGCGGTATCTCTCTGGGTGTCTGAATCTGGTATTCGATCCAGTCCACTTCTTTTTGAAACCCAAGTTTTTCCAGGTATTCCAGATAATACGGATAGTTATAGAACGTAGCCATAGTCCCCAATTCTTCAAAACCTTCGATCAGCATTCCGGCCTGATCAAGATCGTTAAAGCCCAATGGTCCGTGTAATGTCTCGCAATTGCGTTCCTTTGCCCATACCTCAACGGTTAAAAGCAATTCTTCCGAAACATCAGGATCATCGATAAAATCGATCCAACCAAAGCGCGCCTGTTGTTTACCGGTATATCTGTTATGTCGATGGTTTATAATCCCGGCGATTCTGCCAACGACCTTTCCGTCTTTATAGGCCAGCCACAGTTCCGCATCACAGGTTTCAAAGGCCGGATTCTTTTGCCTGTTCAGGGTTTCCAAAATTCCTTTTCGAAGTGGCGGCACCCAATATGGATTTTTCCGATACAGTTTAAAGGGGAAATCAATGAATTTTTTCAGGTCTTTTTTTGTCTGGACCGGTCGTGTAATGACAGCCATATTCACTCCAAATTTTGAATCCCGACTTAACTCATCCCAACCCATCGGGATAAGTCAAGTCTAACATGCAAGTATGTGAAAGATCATTTTAAAATTTCAGGCGGATTGTTAAAAAATCGTGTCGTTGGATAAGCAAATTCAAGATCTTTTTCACGGTCAAAACTGTCCAGGGTTTCTTCCCAGATAGCCTGCTGAGTTCCCCGGCGATTCTTTGGTTCACAGAGATATCGAATAGCCAGTTGCACACCGGAATCCTTGACCGCTGTATAAACTGTCGGGGTCAGGTTTTTATAGAAAATCATGTATTTTTTACTGGCTTCTTTGACCCTCCGCTCCGCTGATTTGCTCAAATGTTCGGAGTGTTTTTTGGCAATGTTCAGCATGATTTCCTTGGCCTTTTTCCAGTCGCTTTCAAAGGTAATTAAAACCTTGATTTCATCCCAGATATACTGAAATCCTTTACTGTAATTGGCCAATGGCAATGTGAATATCTGACCATTGGGAATATAAATCACCCGACCAGTACTTTGGTCTGCATCGACCCAGTTGCCAATTTCCAAAAGTATAAACTGAAATATTCGAATATCAATCACGTCACCGGCTTTATCACCAATCTGGATCCGGTCACCAACGCTGAATGAGCGCCGGAATATGATAAACAGCCATCCGGCGATACTGGTCAGTGGGTCTTTCAAGGCAATGGCGATACCAGCCGACAGCAAACCAAGATAGGTGCCAAGTTCCTTGAACCCCCTGAACCAGACACTACCGACCATAATCAAGCCTAAAACTACAACAATATATGTCAGGGTTTTTATCCAGACGAACCGGGTTTTAACATCTTCTGTCTGCCGGTATATAATCCTGCGAATCACAAATTTTACTGACCACAACACTAATAATATTATTAATGTGTTAATGATCCGAATCTGGACAGATCGGCTGAAGCCAATGGCCGTTTCAATGATTTCAAAAATACGTTCCATTTATTCCTCCGGATATAATTTTTTTAAAATCCGTTGATGTGACATAATCATGCCCTGTTTCATGAATCCCTGAAAAAATTTTCGAATTATCGGAATTTTCAGAAGAATTCCGGTAATGCCGTTCAGCATGCGCAGCCTGATCTTCTTTTGTGGAAAATCGAACAGTCCCAATTTTTTATACTCACGGTAATCGGCCTGAAATACCATTCGCAGACGGCCGTAAACCTCATCCCGGAACAGTTTTCGGGCAGCCACACCCAAAAATGTTTCCGGCCTAATATATTTCTCTACTGAAAAATGAACTGCATCGGCTGTGCGATTCGAAATTAACGAATCAATATCCTGTGAATCACCAAATTCATCGCTGATGAATCCGACCACATTGGCCATTTCCAATTCCATATAGGCTTCCAGGATCATGCGCAAGTTGGGAATCTGGCTCAACGGGCCGGAAATCAGATAGACAATCTGTTTGCCCATTAACCGCGGCGTATGAGTATGAAAAAAGCGCCGATCGAAAAAGCATTTCCAGAGCGAAGATAAATAACGGTCCCGAATTGTACCCGCGATAACAATGATATCCGCCGTCTCCAGTTCCTCTTCCCAAAACTGTCGATAATCATCTTTACCGTCATAAAAACACTCAAAATTATAGCCACATTTCAGACAGCCCCGACAGGAACCTTTAATCGACAATTCATGAAGATTAATCACTTTAATATCTTCAGCAAAACTGGCCTGAAACCGCTGAATCATCCCGTTTAAATTAATATCTTCCGCCTTGGCATCGGAAACCAACACAATCCGTTTTTTTCGGGTAGAAACCGGTTTTTCGACATCAGCCGGTTTATAGGCAAACTTCCGCCAGTTCAGAGGAGAATACTGGGGCTGAACCGGCTGTTTTCCATCAATAACCTGAAATACATGTTCGACGAATAGCGTAAAACGCTTTCGTTCTTTATCCTTCGTCAAATCCGGCATATCGGCAGTATAGGCGCCGGCAACTTTCATATTCAGATCGTCGCAAACCGCGTGGATATAGCTATGCGCCGTGATATCATAAAATTTGATCGATGTGGTAAAAATCACCGTGTATTTATTGGCAAATGATTCAGCGGCGTTTCTTTCAAAAATCAGTTCGATAAAGCGTTTGTAATGGGCATGCACCAGGTAGACATATAACGGGAATGCCCAGACAACAGCATCGGCGTTTTTGATTTTTTCAATGATCTCCCGAAACGTATTCTCATCATTTTCAATCTTACGGATACGCTGAGCGACGTGAAACATTTCAAAATTGTGCTCAGGAAACCGCTTTTGCAGAAAATGAATATACTGCATGGTCACACTGACAGGTCCCTTCGGGCTGCCGTTCAGTACAATAAATTTCATCAGGGAATCCCCCGGCCTTTTTAAGTAACGGTTTAGTTTTCTACTAGAATATCGTTATCGTAGAGATTCTCAAACGTCAGTTTATGTTTGGCCTCCTCAGACGCCAGTTTTTGAAATACTTTTTTAACTTCGGTGTCGCCAATTTCTTCAGCCAGAGACACGTAAAGTTTGTGAGAGAGTTCTTCGCGTTTCATAGCGTTAATCAGCAAATCCTGGTAATTATACGGCGCCTTTTCTTCGGGCAGAACAAGGTACTCACTGATTTTCAGATCATTCACAGGCCTGATAACCACATCGCCAATCTCCTGACTTTTCATCTTTTCAATAACCTTGATATGATTTCGCTCCATCAATTCAATTGTCCGGATTGTCTCCATGATATCGAAGGATTTGGTCAGTTTGATCAGGTCATTATAAAACGTGACCGCTTCTTTTTCACGCTCAATGGCAAAATCCAGTACGCCCCCAAACTTTTGTCTGTCCATGTATTGCTCCTCAAACTGATTATTGCATAACGGTTTGAATTTATTGTAATCCAATCAGGAATGAAAATATTTTTCAGGATATTATTGAATTAATCGCAGTTTTTACTAACCATATTGCACAAATTAAAAGAAAGAATCGACAGTGCAACAAAAACCATCCCGATTATCGCTGATATTTCCGGCTTCTCGTCAGGCAAAACAATCCATGCAATGACCGCCCCGAGTACCGGAATAATAAATTTCCACAAATTTAGCGAGGATACCTTTACACCTGGTTTTTTCAGCAGATAAAACCAGATCGAGAAAGCGACGGCTGATAATATTGAGAGATAGATCAGGGCAATATAATATTCCAATGGATATGCTTTTACCGGGCTCCCCTCAAGTATCAGTGAAATGATAAACAGCATCAATCCGCCAAGAAACAGTTGTGCTGAATTCAAAACCAGCGGTGGAATCCGAATGCCATCTTTTGATACCAGAACGTTGCCGATGGCGCCGGACGTGCTACCCGCCAGAAGAATAAAAATCCCGATAAATTCCGTCAGTCCGGCGGATTGCCAGGGGCGCCGGCTGACACCGATAATCGCCACACCCGTAAAACCAATCAACATGCTAACCATTTTCGGCAGCGTAATCTTGTCATCGTGCATCATGACGTGTGCCACCACGGCAAAAATCAACGGTGACGCGCCAATCACAATCGCCGCCAGGGCACCGGGAACCAGCGTCATTCCAAAATAGAAAAACGCGTAGGCAATAAAAGTCTGAATCAGCGCCAGAATCAGGATTCTTTGGAAATTTGCCCGGATTATCCCGAAATACCGGAGAATGCCCCCGGTAAATGGCAGGAGAATCAATCCGCTGATCATAAAGCGAATTCCCGCAAAACCAAAGGGTTTGGCATACTGCAGACCGATCTTGACGCTCACAAATGCCGTTGACCACAATAAACAGGCCAAAATCGCCAGAAGGATATATTTAGTCGGCAATTTCCACATAATCTATTTTATCGAATTAATCTCAGTATACCGAAAACACCCGACTTCATGGTCGTTCACCATCCCGGCTGCCTGCATAAAGGCATAACAGATGGTTGGTCCCGCGAAACCGAATCCCAGCTTTTTCAGATCGACGCTCATGGCCTCGGCTTCCGGGGATTTGACTGGAATTTTCGCCATTGTTTTCCATTTATTGATGATGGGCTGATTGCCGACAAATTGCCAGATGTAATTGTCAAACGTTCCGAATTCTTTTTGAACTAATAAGAATGCTTTAGCATTCTTCACTGTAGCATTAACCTTGGCTTTATTGCGGATAATACCGGTGTCCTGAAGCAGATTATCGATTTTGTCCTGATTATATTTCGCAATAATTTCCGGTTCAAAATTATCAAAAGCCGCCCGGAAATTTTTTCGCTTCTTCAGAATCGTTGACCAACTCAGACCAGCCTGAAAGGCATCCAGTACCATGAATTCAAAAATCTTGCGGTCATCATGCACCGGCACACCCCATTCATGATCGTGATAGTCAATCATCAACTCGTCATTCGTCGGCCAGGCACAGCGGGGTATGTTCATGTTGTTTCCTTTCTGTAAGTCTGTCAATCAAGGACAAATCTGTTGTGTAAATTTAATAATTCATATTGTCATTGCAATTTATTTGACTGCGCATTAGATTTAAAATGATTGGAGATACAGATGAAACGAATTAGAGCAATGCGGTCGATTTTCGTTACGGTGTTGTGTTTGATAATGTTGTCAACAACAAGTAAGGCGCAATGGCAGAAGATGAATCTGAGCGGCGGCCTCACTCTGGATATGCGCAGCTTTCATGGCGGGGAGACAGTCATGCTTGCCTGTGTTCAGGATGACGGACTCTATCGGAGTGGCAATCGCGCCGGTTCCTGGGAAAAAGCGATAGATGATAATTGCTATAACATCACCGTTATAGATAATGGTATTGCCTATATCTCCGGCGAAACAGCGCTTTATAAAAGCTCTAATTTTGGTGTCGATTGGGAAATTATTTTACCATTTCGGACAAAAGCTGTTTTTGCCGGAGAAAACGGATTCGTCGCTGCGGACACATCTAATAAAGAATATAACAGTAATGGATACAGTGATCCCTGGATCATCAGCTTTGATTATGGAAATAACTGGCAGATATGGGAAGGGAGCCAGGCACAACGACCGGATAATCAAGCATTAAACTATGTCCACGATTTTCAGTGCGGTATACTTTTTCATGAGAGCGGTAAGATATTTAAATATGATAAAGGTTGTCTTTATCGGACGCATGTTGACAGTATTTCAAACTGGTCACTGATTACAAATGATCTTTCTAAATATAATGCATTATATTTGAGTCAGTCTTCTGCATTAAGCGATACACTATTTTACTTTGGTAAATCCTATGATTTTCATCCCATGGGAGGGATAGGCGGCGGTGCATATTACAGTACTAATTGGGGAATAGACTGGACCGGTATTACTAGTCATTCGACAACGGCAATAGAGATGCTTGGAAATAACATATTTATTGGCAAAGAAAGTGGTGAATTAATCCATTATAACATTTTAAATAAATCTGAAATTCTCGTCGGTACTTTTGGTGGGCTAATTATCTCCATCGATCTGAAATACTTGGAATCCGGCGAGATAATCGTTGCCAGCTATGGAGGAATTTTTAAAACCACAAATAATGGGGAAAACTGGCATAAATGCGACCAAGGCATTTTTCAGAACCAGGTCACCGGTGTTCAGATAGTCCCTCGTAACGATGGTTCCGAACGTATCATTGCTGCAACCAGGTATGGCGGTTTGCTCAGCAGCGATGACGGTGGCTGGACCTGGGATATAACTGCATCAGAAGCGTACATTTCGCCGGGACTTTTGAAATGTGCTCCGTCAAATCCTCGGTATATTTATGCTGCTGGAGAATATGTATATTTTTCAACCAATTCAGGATCTACATGGACAACAATTTATCCAAATGAAACCGATATTCCCGAATTAATATTTTATGGTGGGGACAGCCGGGCATTGGACCTGGATGTTGATCCATTGAATGAGACGAAATTTTTTCTTAGTTATAATGACAAGTCATTGGACATTATTGGAAATACTCATAATATAGAATTGGTTAAATTAATCTCCGGAAATTGGCAATGGACGGTTAAACACTGGAATGATAGTGAATATTATGGAGTGCTTACCAACCAGTTCGATTCTTTTCACCAGTGTATCTGGAGCACAAATAGTAATGATTGGGGAATAATTCCATCAAAAATCATCGGTGTCGATCCGTTAAATGACAGTTTAAAATATTCAATTGATATACCAAGTGAAAGTTACTCATTTAATTGGATCGTCATTGACAGTACGGTTCTTTATGTGAACTGTGATTCCGCCAGAATTTATCGCTCGCCAGATTTCGGTAAAAACTGGCAATCGGTATCCTTGAGTCTTAATAATACAACACAATATAATGACCGACATATCTACCCGGTTCCGGCACAGTTTGTTTGGCATCCAGATGAAAACAGACTTTATTTCCTGCATTGGGGTTCCGGTATTTATAACAGTAATGACAGGGGAGTAAGCTGGAATGATTATAATGAAGGATTGGATGAACTTGTCGCCTATCAAGTTGCCTTTTCCCAAGATGTTCCCGATGTTACCTATCTTGCCGCCCATGATGGCTTATATGTTCGGGGTGATATATCGGATATTGCTTCTAAATGCCAACCTTCTTACCAGGCCCACCAATTTACTCTCTATCAGAATTATCCCAATCCCTTCAATAATGTGACAGAAATACGCTATCAGGTATTCGAAAAAACCGATCTGGATTTAAGTATTTATTCGATTAATGGTTCTCGTATCCAAACCCTTTCTTCAGGAATTCAATTGCCCGGTAATTACCGGATTCAATGGAGTAGTAATAACCTGGCTTCCGGCATCTACTTCATTCAAATCAATTCACCGGAATATACCGCCGTAAAAAAGTGTATCCTTTTGAAATAAGTAGCGCCGACTATACGTTTGCGAAAGTTTGGAACTTTCGCAAACGTTCAATCTCCATTATTTTAAATTTTTACTTTTTAAATTGCCATCTCAGGCTTATATCGTTTCAGCATCAGCGACAGGGTAATCACCGTCACCGAACTCATGGCCATCGCCAGACCGCCTAGCTCCGGTTTGAAGACAATGCCGAACAGCGGGTACAGGATACCAGCAGCGACCGGTATCAATGCCGTATTATAGGCAAAGGCCCAGAACAGGTTCTGCTTGATCCGGCGCAGGACTTTCCGGCTGAGATCGATAGCCGTTACCACTCCGGTTAAATCATCATACATCAAAACTACTTCACCGCTTTCAATCGCCACATCGGTCCCTTTGCCCATTGCAATGCCAATATCCGCCTGAGACAGCGCCGGAGCGTCATTAATACCGTCTCCCACAAAGGCCACAATTTTGCCATCCGACTGTAGGGACTTGATTTCCGTCGCCTTTTCGTTGGGCAGGATGTTGGCCCGTACAAAATCCAGTCCCAGCTTCCGGGCAATCGCATTCCCGGACAGCTCATTGTCGCCGGTTAAAAGTCCGACACTGAAACCACGTTTTTTCAATGCATTTATTGTCCGCTGGGCCGATTCTTTCAGCTGATCGGCAATGGCAATGATCCCGGCGATTTTGTTTTGAATCGCAACGAGTACCACTGTATTCCCCTCATTTTCGAAACGATCAATATCGTTGATAACATCCTCTGAAATATCAATTTTTTGTTCATTGAATAGTTTCCGATTTCCGACAATAACCAATTTTTCGTCGATATTTCCACTGATCCCTTTACCACCAAAATTCTGAAAGGAATCTACGTTTCCGGGTTCAATCGATATTGTCCGGGCATATCCCACAATTGCCTTGCCCAGCGGATGCTGGGATTTTGCTTCAATACCGGCAGCTAATTGTAGAAATACTTGCTCGTTTCCTTCATAGATTTTCACATCGACAACCTGGGGTTTACCTTCGGTCAAAGTTCCGGTTTTATCGAATACTACGGTACTGATTTTACCGGCAGCTTCCAAAACTTCACCATTTTTGATAAGCACACCCAATTCTGCGCCCCGACCAATCCCGACCGTTACGGCTGTCGGGGTTGCCAGACCCAGGGCACAGGGACAGGCAATGACCAGCACCGCAATCAAAGTAGTCAGCGAGAACAGCAGACTGTTCCCGACAATCAGATACCAGACAACAAAGGAAATCAAGGCGATCGCCAGCACCGCCGGAATAAAATAACTCACGGCGGTATCGGCAATTCGCTGCACCGGCGGCTTGGAACCCTGGGCCTCTTCCACCATACGGATGATCTGTGCCAGCATGGTTTCTTTGCCCACTTTTTCTGCGATAAAATTGAATGAACCATCCTGATTCACAGTACCGGCAACCACTTTTGAGCCATTTTCTTTAAATACAGGAACCGGTTCGCCGGTGAGCATGGATTCATCCACGAAACTGTCACCGGATTGTACGAAGCCGTCCACAGGTACTTTACCACCGGGTTTTATGATAATCACATCGCCTACAAGCACTTCAGCGAGCGGAATATCCATTTCAAAATTATTGCGAATCACTGTTGCAACCGGCGGCTGCAGCTCCATGAGTTTTTTAATGGAATCCGAAGTTCGGCTCTTGGCGCGGGTTTCTAAAAAGCGTCCGAGAGTTAGAAAGGTTGCCAGCATCAGGGCGGTTTCATAGAACATGAAATCCCGGGAAAGCACAAGGCCAAAGGTCGCCATTACGCTGGAAAGATAGGCCACGCCCATGCCCATGCTGTACATGACGTCCATATTGAGGGAACGGTTTCGCAACGCCTGGAAGGCCGCCCGAAAGATCGGGTAACTAATAAAGAAAAACACCGGTGACGTAACCGCAAACAGAATATAAGGCCAGAACTGCGGCAGCCGGATTGGCAGCCACATCAGCAGCATTAGCGGAATACCGACCGCGAACCCCAGTGTAAAACTGAGGCGCCGGGTTTTCAGATCATCTTCAAGACTTTTTTTTTCCGCTAAACCTGTGTCATCCTGGTCGCTGCCCAGGTATTGATAGCCAGTGGATTCTACAACCGTCCGCAGATCAGCCAATGTTACTTTTTCTGAATCAAAGACTATCTGCGCTTTTTCCGTCGCCAGGTTGACCGTCGCGCCACGAACTCCGTCCAGTGAATTCAAAGACCGTTCCACGGTTTTTACGCACATAGCACAATGCATCCCGCCGATGTTGAGGATTGCCGTATTTTCTTGTGTATTTGACATTTTTCTCCAGGTTTGATATGAATTTAACGTTATTAGATGCAATAACAATGGCATTGTTACAGAGAGTCGGGAGTCAAGATGCAAGAATCAAGATTCCATTTCCCCAACACTCCATTACTCCAGTACTCCATTCTCTACTCTTCCATCTTGGATAAATACCGGATATTCTCTATTTTACAGACAGAACAAAGGAACAGACAATCATGATTGACTTAAATAAAATCAAAACCTATCCGATCAGCGAGCGTAAAAATAAATTCTCCACAAACGACATGATTCCCCTGGTTTCCGGCATTGACCTGCAAAATGATGACATCCGTCAGCTGGCCCGTCTGATTGTCGAGGCCAAGGAAAAAGACGCGAAGGTCATGCTGATGATGGGCGGCGCCGTGGTAAAGCTTGGCTGTTCGGCCATATTAATCGACCTGATCCGCCGCGGATTTATCGATCATATTGCCATGAATGGCGGCGCGTCAATTCACGATTTTGAAATTGCCATGATCGGGGAAACCTCGGAAGATGTACAAAACGGCCTGAAAGACGGGACCTTTGGAATGGCCACGGAAACCCTGACTTATATGAACGCTGCCCTGAACACGGGCTATGAAAAAAACGAAGGTTATGGTTTGTCGGTAGCACGCAAAGTAGCGGAACTCGACTTTCCCCATAAAAGTCTGAACATCCTCTACAATGCCATGATCCAGAACATTCCCGGCACAGTTCATATTGCCATTGGTGGTGATATTATCCACCAACATCCCAGCTGTGACGGTGCGGCGCTGGGAAAAACATCCTTTATCGATTTTCAACACATGATCAAAACCGTATCCAGACTAACTGACGGCGTATTGCTTAATGTGGGTTCAGCGGTTAATTTACCGGAAGTGTTTCTGAAAGCCATTACCATGGTGCGAAATATGGATTTCGACGTTAAAAACTTCACAACCGCCAATTTTGACTTTCTGGATATGTACCGCTCCCGCACCCGAATCGTGGAGTGGCCGAAGGTGCTCGGCGGTCAGGGTTTTGACATTCGGGGAAATCACACCGAAACGATCCCGACTTTGCACAAATACATTCTTGAAATGAGTTCCTGAGTCACAGTTCCTATGGAAATTCCCTCGCAAATATTACTCATCCGCCTGTCGTCTATCGGCGATATTCTGCTGACATTTCCATTGATCCGGGCGCTGCATCGTGACTATCCCCGAACTGCCATCGATTTCATTGTCGGCAATGACTTTGAAGATGTCCTGAAACCGATCCGGCCATTGCTGCGGCACGTCATTATCTATGATAAAAATAACAGCCGTTCGGAGACCCGCCGAATCCGGAAAATCATCCGTGAGAACCACTACCCGCTGATCGCTGACCTGCATAATAATCTGCGGACATTCCGGTTAACCCTGGGACAAGATGCCAAAGTGTCCCGATTTAAAAAACACCGCATCCGGCGCTTTTTCTACGTGAAATGGTACTGGAATATTTTCAATGTAGTTCCAGTCTGGCAGCGATATATACGAACCGTTCCGTTGAATTTTCAGGACTACGGTTTTCAAACTCTGGAATTCCCACCGGAGTCTGATATTGCTAATCGATTAACAACAGACATCCCAGCGTTAGACGCCGGGAAAAAGTACATGCTCATCTACCCCGGCGCCCGGCATTTCACCAAGCGCTGGCCCTTGGAATACTACGAAAAACTAATCACCATGGTCCTCGAAAAAACCGATCAAACGATCATCCTCGGCGGCAGCAAGGAGGAATCCGCATATATTCGGCCGCTCACCAAATTAGATCAAAACCGGGTTTTCGATACCAGTGGTAAATTCGGCCTTTATGAAAATTTTGTGCTGGTTTCGTTGTGTGACCTGATTATCAGCAACGATTCGGCGGCCATGCACATGGCGGCCCTGCTCGGAAAACCACAAATTGCCATCTTTGGCAACACCGTCCGGCAGTTCGGCTTCTACCCGGAAAATCCCAATGCCGTCATCCTGGAAGACAATACCCTTTCCTGTCGACCATGCTCCCACATCGGTTTTGATAAATGCCCAAAAAAGCATTTCGACTGCATGCGGAACATCACGCCGATGATGGTGCTGGAAACGATCAAATTGCCCAGATAATCTGCACGGTTTCTTTCGCCAGGTCAAAACTACTCTCCGATTTCGGCCATAAAATAATAGAATTACGAAACCCGACCGTGACATTCGCACTGATTATCACATGTGACAAAATATTGTATTTCAATCCCAGAGACGCGGAATACCAGTCCAGGACCTCCAGCAGTTCATTGTCCAGATACTTCGGGAAGGCCTGATCATAGCGCAGTTCGCCCAGTACCAATAATTTACCGGTAATATTGTGTTGACAGCCGGCGCCGGCATGAACCAGAACATATTGATTACTCTTCGATTGAAATTCATCGGATAAGCGGACAAGTTCAACAGATAGCGCCGCGTTCCCCTTATTCAGCGGTTTATCAATATGCAATCCGGCACACTCGTTCCAGGCAAACCGGGGCGGGTCATCCCAGTATCGTGGGGGAGCCAGTTGCCAGAGTCCCGCAGAAAAACCAAGCGTGATTCGGCTAGCCGGCAGTTCCGCTACCCGGACCAGGGCCGTGACTCGTTTCCGGCTGCTGATCCAATCCAGATCGCGCGTTAACAAATCACCGATACCGCCTTCATGGCTGCGCCGGGCCGGCATTACCAGCGAAATCCGCAGACGTTGTTTCCAATCCAGGCCGGCACAAAGCGCCAGGTACAGTTCATTATCACCCTGTTCATAGGAATAATCGACGACAGACAGCGTCGGACTGACCCAGATTGTTCTTTTTCCAATCCCGGAAGAAACCGACAGGGTAATCATATCACCGGGAGCCGTGGTCCCGATTATATTGTTCTGGGCAAATGCACAACTCGCCAGAATCAATATACTGAATATGAATGCGGGTTTTATCATCTTCTAAAACGCAACGCTGCCCAATATTATCTCAATCACCCGGTCAGCATCCTCCACCCGGTAGGAATAACGGATTCCGGCATTGAGTTCCAGGTAGTAGAGGGTCAGCGGATTAAAATCAAATGTCAATTCCGCCCCGCAGGAACGATACAGATTTAGATCATCCCTGTGCCTGTAATCGCCAAGACCATAATCATAAAAAAGGTTGGCCCGGACCCGTTTAATAAACAAAAGCGAACCAACCGAGAAGTCTGGGTAAAACAGAGGAAAAGAGTAATTCAGCGATCCGAGAACATCGGCGTCGATCATATAACCGCGGATTCGCGGCATCAGGCTTTGAAAGGTATAATCCGTCCAGTCATTCGTGCTTTCACCTGCTAAATATCCACTAAGACTGTGATGTTTAAAAATCCCGGGAATATACTGACGGATTGAACCAAATCGCAGGTCGTTACTCTCTTCAAAATCATAAAATGCCATAGCATAGTAGATTTGAAATTCCGTAGCCAGGCGCGGATAGATGTCCCGTCGTGACTTATTCAATGTCGTGGAAAAATCGATCCTGTGAGACATAATCTGGAAATTTCCGTTATATGGCTCATCAGTATTATTATGGTTTTTATCTGACACATGGGCCAGACTGCCATTCAGCTCATACTGTAAAAACATTGTCCGGGCGCCATGGTTCTGGATCTCCGGAAAACGGAGACCCATTGTAGTTTTCACCTCATTCCATACATCCGTAGTATCCCTGCCTTGATAATCATATATTGCCGTCCGTTTGCCAAAACTGATCTCCGTGTCAATGATCGGGCGAAACCCGGCATAGCTGGCGCTCAATGAATAGGCGCTCACCTGTTCCCCGGCATGATACGTCGCATGGGCGCCGAGTTCCAGTGTGTTTAGGAGATCATTGGATAAAAATCCGTAGAATACATAAGGCGGCAGGGGCAGCAGATACCAGCTGTGTACATTCAGACTGTGCATAAATGGCGAGTAATCTTCAACCGGGTACTGCTTTTGGGGAATTTCATCTTCTATCAGGATATTGCGTCCCTGTTCCTGTTCAACCAATGGCTCAAAGTAATTCACCAGACGTTGTTCAACTTGCTTAATCGGTGTCCATTGCGTCGCATCCAGCATTGCAGAAACGATATTCATTCCCGCGACCTGATAATCGCAAAACAGCAGCGATTCACCGGCAGGCGCCGGGTAAAAGGACCCGAACTTCCGCGATGTCAATTGGTAGCGCTGCCCGGTCTGTATATGAACCGCGTAAATATTATCAATGCCCGACCACGGCGAATCATATAGCAGATAGTCACCGTAAAATACAGGGCAGGTTATGTCTTCCGAACCTGCCGGAATGATATCGGCCTGGCGGCCAGTCTCAACATCCAGAACTGTCAACGCCCGCAAACCGTTTCGCTGACGGGTAAACCCCATTTTAAGCCCGTCTTCCGACCACACCGGAGTTTTAATCAAGTAATTTTCAGGATTAGGGAATTCCCGGATTTCATGACCATTCTTTGCATTCAGCAACACCAGTGAACAGTGCCGGTCAAGGCCCTGTTTTACGGCTGCGATCTGTTTTCCGTCGGGTGACATTGCCGGCGCAAAATATCTTCCTTTTTGAGTAATCTGCTGCCGTGTGTCCGATGGGATATCGTAAATAATCACTTCGGAAAAACTTTGTGCCCACCAGCGGGGATCGATATTCTGAACACTCCAGGTAATTTTATCGGCATTAGCGGAAATTCTTTCAGTATAATCAATCTGAATCATCCGTTTTTCTTTACCTTCAGGAGTCAGTCGGACCAATGTATAGGGATCGGCCAGGCCGGTCTTTAAAGCGACGATACTGCCGTCGGAATTCCGGTGTGGAAATTTATAATTTGTCCAAACTTTCTTTGATTTTTGATTTACATGTTCCACCGGCGTTTCTTCGAGTCCTTTTATCTGTTCCGTCCATAATGTTTTCAGCTCTTTCATTGTATCATCATAAGTTTGACGGGCATTACGGCCGGTGATTTTTTTCATGGAACGGCTGAACGCATAGGGCCAGTAGGAATATTTCGAAGAGCGTCGCATCACCAATGACCACGTATCCGCGCCATACTCCCGCCGGTTATGGGTTACCAATTGATACCCAAGCGCATAGTAATCCGGGTAATAGTCTTTATAACTTCTCAGATAGGCTTTATAGTATGAGTAATGTTCTCCGGAAAGCAGGAGTGTCCGAATTCCCATATCGAAAATTGGCTGGCGTCCCCGTCCGGAATTGCTCAGGGCCGTTTCAATGGCCACGGCGTCACCTTCAATAAACCAGAGCGGCGTCCCGAAAAAGGTAAAGGCGCCCAGCCCGAGATCACCAAAGCAGATTCCTGCAAAACGGTTAAAACCCCGGTCAAAAGCATCAAACTGGGCCATGTGGCGTCCTTCGTGAACAGCCAGCAGATGATACCAATCCAGTGTTCCGGGAAACTCGTCCTGTGGAACCGCCGGATACCACTCACTCATGCGCGGGAGATACCCGACCCAACCGTTCGCCACTGCACTGCGGCTATTCAAAACCACCGGCCATTTATGCAGTCGTGAATACATGGTTTTTTCCAGGGAGGGGCGCAGGTATTCCAGCGTGTTCGCCACCCGCTGTCCCTCGGCAAGCATCTCTTCCGGGACAATAATATCAAAGTAGTTGGTGCGGATTTTTTTCCAGTTAATCCCCGACGGATTTTGCTCGGCACTTAACTGTGCCAGCAATTGAGTTTGGACCAGTAGAGCGATCAGCGCTAATAAAGTGAAGCGTTTCATTTTTAATTTTATTCTCAGCGTTAATATAATGTTCCGGCAATAATAATAAAAAGCCTCTTCCGTATCACAATCCTGAAGCAAAATAATAACCACTAACCGCTCAATTTATTGAGTGGATCAGATGTTCCTGGGAGTATTTGCCGAATTTATTCGGTTTGTCCTCCGATCTATCGGAGTCCCCTGTGACCTGTTGGGAAAGTCAGGACGTCTATCCCATCGAATAAATTCCCCAAGGGGACAGGCGACGGTCATTTTTTTCCAAAGCTTAACTAGGAGACGTTCAGCAGCGAAGCCCCGAAAGAGTAATAAAAAACCTCTTCCACGCTTGGCAGAAGAGGTTTTTATTAAGGATGAACAATGAAACTATTTTTTCAGGTTTTTAATATACTCGGCGCCGCGCAGGATCGCTTTCTGATTCAGTTCCACCAGATTCTTGCGCTTCAGGACATCACCCAAAGAATCCAGGATTATCTGCTGTGACATAATCTCTTTGACCGTTATTAATGCCCCGACAATAACCATATTTGCAGCTTTGGTATTGCCCAGTTCGTCGGCCAATTTTGTTGCCGGAATCGGGATAATGTCCACATCGTCCCGGACCGGTTTGCGGTCGATCAGAGAATCGTCGTATATGATCAAGCCGCCGGAAACCACATCGTTTTCAAACTTATCCAGCGACGGCCGGTTCATGGCAATCAGAATTGTGGGATTGGCCACCAGGGGTGAACCGATTTTCTTTTTGGAAATTTTAACGCTGCAGTTGGCCGTACCGCCGCGCATTTCCGGTCCATAAGACGGCAGCCAGCTGACTTCATAATTGTGCCGCATCCCCATCTCGGACAGCACGGTTCCCAGGCTCAACACACCCTGCCCGCCAAAACCGGCAACTTTGATCTCCTCATTAATAGGCTTATCCTGAAACCGGCTGATTTTTTCCAGATCGACCTGCGCCGTTTCAAGATCCAAAATGTCGTGCAATTCATCATTCTTTACATCTTTCCGGGTAAATTTTCGTCCTTCAAATTCACCGGAAATGTCTTTGCATACACCCAGGGGAAAACGTTTTTCCAAGACCTCTTTCACCCAGAGTTTTGAACGACTGGGCGTCATTTTCAATTGGGACGGACAGGCCGCTAATACTTCAATAAAGGAAAATCCGTTTTTCTCTATCTGTAGTTTCAGCGCTTTGCGAACCGTTTGTCTGGTATGCATGGTTGACTTGGTATCGCCGATCATGACGCGTTCCACAAAAACCGGTGCATCCAGGGTCGCGATTATTTCACTCATGCGAATCGGATAGCCATCGTTCTCCACCGATCGTCCGCGGGGTGTTGTCATTGTTTTCTGTCCGATCAGGGTTGTCGGCGCCATCTGTCCGCCGGTCATTCCATAGACTGCATTGTTGACAAAGAACACCGTAATCCCTTCACCACGATTGGCAGCATGTATAATTTCAGCCGTTCCGATTGCAGCCAGATCGCCGTCGCCCTGGTAACTGATCACAATACTCCCGGGATGAGCGCGCTTAATACCGGTAGCCGCTGCCGGTGCCCGCCCGTGAGCGACCTGCACATTGCCGGTATGAAAATAGTAATAGGCAAATACACTGCAGCCAACCGGGCTGATAAAGATAGTTTTCTCACGGACACCAAAATCGTCAAGCGCTTCCGCGATCAGTTTATGAAGAACACCATGACCGCAACCGGGACAATAAGTGGTTGTCAGTTTATCCGATCCGGGACGGCGTTCATAGACATCAAAAAAACTGGATGATTTTTTTAAGATTGTATTCATGATAACCTCATCAGTTTCATTACTTCATCATGAATTTCCTTCGTGGATGGCACATTACCACCCATACGGGTATACAGATGAACCGGTTTACGCCCTTCCACCAGCAGGCGAACATCATCGACCAATTGCCCGTTGCTCATTTCCACCGTCAGAAAAAATTGGGTGGTCTTAGTCAGTTTTTCAAGGGCTTTCTTCGGAAATGGAAAAAGGGTTATTGGCCGCAACATACCGGCTTTGACGCCCTTATCCCGCAATTCATCGACAACCGTCTGAATAATCCGGGAAATAATGCCGTACCCAATCAGAACAATTTCTGCATCGTCGGTACGATACTCCTCGGCACGTTGTTCCTGCTCTTCGATAATGGCATATTTTTGCTGAAGTTTCTGGTTGTGACGTTCCAGATCATCGGGATCTAGATCAATGGAGGTAATAAAATTGTTGGTTGTTTCATCGGTTCCTTTGACTGCCCAGGTTTTTTCCGGAATCGTCGTCACCGGTTCGGGAAATTCCACCGGTTCCATCATCTGCCCGATAAACCCATCAGTCAACACATAAACGGGATTTCGATATTTGTCGGCAAGGTCAAATGCCAACATTCCAAAATCACACATTTCCTGGACGGAATTTGGCGCTAAAACGAGTACTTTATAATTACCATGACCGCCACCTTTGACCACCTGGTTGTAATCACTCTGTTCCGGGGCAATATTTCCCAGGCCGGGGCCGCCGCGAACAATATCGACAATAACACAAGGCAGTTCCGCGCCGGCACAGTAAGATACACCTTCCTGTTTCAGGCTTATGCCCGGACCTGATGAAGCCGTCATTACCCGTTCACCGGCAGCGGATGCTCCGTAGACCATATTAATCGCGGCCACTTCGCTCTCAGCCTGAACGAATGTTCCGCCAGCCAGCGGCATGTACATCGCAGCCGCATGCGCGATTTCACTGGCAGGGGTAATCGGATACCCGTAATAGGCCCGGCAACCAGCCAGGATGGCGCCTTTGACTACCGCTTCATTCCCTTTTAAAAATTGTTTCGCCATATCAACCTCACTCTCTCTATTGGGAATCTTTTACTGGTTTCAGACAATTAGTGCAGATCAGTGCTTCCGGTTTTTCATCCGTGTGGAATACTTTATAATCACCACCACAATGCGAACAGGCGGCGGTTTCCGTCATTAAATCCCAGCGTTTAAACACAGTGATCGCTCCGGGTTCCGGGCAGGTATAGAAACAGATGCCGCAACCGGTACAGTCCTCGCCTTTGTATGCGGAGGGATGATACCCGTGGGTGTTAAACTTATCGGACAAAAACAATACGTCGGACGGACAGGCTTCAATACAGAGTTCACACCCTTTGCACTCCTCGGTATTGATCACCACATGTCCTCTGCTTTTTGATATTGTCATAATTCACTCCATTTATAAATGATTATTCATCAATTTTTTAACTGTCTGTAGGTTTGCCTGAAACCATCCAGCGATCTTACAATTGTCTCTTCCGGAACACACAAGGCAATCCGAAAATATCCCGGCCGTTGAAAACCGCTGCCCGGCGTGGTCAGAATCAATCGATCCTGCAACGCCTTTACAAAGGCCACATCATCGGAAATCGGAGACCGTGGAAAAATATAAAAAGTGCCTTCCGGTATAATCAGATCGTAACCAATTTCGGTCAACCCATCGCACATGATATCCCGGCGTTTTTGATACACTGCCACATCCACTTTCGCATTCAGGACATGTTTAACAACCCGCTGCATCAGTGCCGGTGCATTGAGATAGCCCAGAATCCGGTTGCAAAATGTAGCCGCATTGACGATTGTATTTGCATCTTCAATCAGCGGGCTGACGGCAAGATAGCCGATTCGCTCGCCGGCTATCGAAAGATCTTTTGAAAAGGATGTGGCCAGAATTGTATTACGATAATAAAGTAGTGGCGAATGATAGGTCGACCCGTTAAAAATGATCTTCTTATAGGGCTCATCCGCCAATAAATAGATTGGGTGGCCCAGTTCCTGACTTTTCTGCTTCAACAGATTTCCCAGGTCTATCAGCATCTTTTCCGAATACACCCGTCCGCTGGGATTGTTGGGAGTATTAATGATGACGACTTTGGTCCGCGGGCCGATTTTCTGATTCAGTTCATCCAAATCCGGCAGTAATTCCGAAGTGGATTCCGATATAATCCGAACACCCTGATGATTGTCAATATAGAAATTATACTCGGCAAAATAGGGCGAAATTACGACAACCTCATCTCCGGGATCCAGCACTGATTTGAGAAATACATTTATCGCCCCGGCGGCGCCACAGGTCATAATAACATGATTCTCAGTAAAAGGCAGGCCGCTCTCCTGGCTGAGGATATCTGCGATGGACTGACGGGTGTCCGGATAACCGGCATTGGGCATATAACCGTGTACAAAATCGCCGATTTTCTTGGATTCATTAATCAATATCCGATCGAATTCCGACGGTGACGGCAAATCGGGATTACCAAGAGAAAAGTCAAATACGTTTTCGCTGCCGTGTTCTTTTTTCAGGACAATTCCCGTTTCGAACATCTTTCGGATCCAGGACGACCTGGTTATACTGTCAGCGATCTTTTTGGAGACGGGCATAGTGTTCCCTGCTTTTCAATTAATGCATTCTCACTACTGAGAATTAGCGGACCTCGCCGTAGGCTTTTTCAAAAGACTCCAGCTCTTTCAATACAAAAGGCAGCATTTTCATCACCGTTGATAAGCCGACCACCGGAGTAGTCAGAATTAATGTGTCGATGATCTCATCCCGGGCGGCGCCGGCCCGGATAGCCTTTGGTATAATGATTTTTATTGCATCCGGCGACGGACTGTTGACCTGGATCGCCAGCATCACCAGCTGCCGGGTTTTTTCATCGAGGTGGGTCCCCAGGTTACTGACCATTTTCTGATAACTTTTGAAAACCTCTTTCCGGTTTTCCATCAGGTAGGTCATCCCGTCTTTATCCAGATCGTCCCATTTAAATTTATCCGTTACCATGATTAATTTCCTTTATTCAATAAATCCATGCTGTTTATCAGCGAACTTCTTCCAGCCAGCCGCGGGTATCTTCTATATCACCCACTTGCAGTGCCGTTAAATGCTTGTACAGCTGCGTCGTGATCGGACCCGGTTCTTTGCCGTCGGCATAAAACTGATAGCGTTTGCCTTCAAAACCGAGGCAGCCGATCGGGGTAATGACCGCCGCCGTTCCACAGGCACCGGCTTCCAGAAATGTATCGATTTCATCAACGCCAACCGGCCGTTCTTCGACGGTATACCCAAAATCCTCATGGGCAACATCCATCACCGAGCGCCGTACAATACTGTTTAAAATGGACTCCGATTTCGGTGTAGCAATGACATTGTCTTTTAGTACAAAAAATACATTGGAAGCGCCGGTCTCTTCAAAATATTTATGATGGATGGAATCGAGATAAACGACTTCGTCATAGCCTTCATCCCGGGCATTTTTCAGGGGCAGCAATGAGGCGGAATAGTTGCCGCCGGCCTTGGCCTGACCGATCCCATGGGCTGCCGCACGATCATAATAGGTCTCGACTTTCAGACTGATCGGATTAAAGCCTTCCTTAAAATAGGGGCCCACCGGCGTCACAAAAACGATAAACTGGTATTCCTTTGCCGGTTTAACGCCCAGATTTTCCCCCACACCCAGCATAAAGGGACGAATATACATCGCCGCGCCAGTTCCGTAGGGCGGAATGTATGCTTCATTAGCCAGGAGTGTTTGCTTAATTGCATCAATAAATTTCTTTTCCGGAATTTCCGGCATTAATATACGCCGTGCTGATTCATTAAAGCGGCGGGCATTTTCATAGGGGCGGAAGAGCCGGATGCGGCCGTCTTTGGAACGCTGGGCTTTCATGCCTTCGAATATTTCCTGACCATAATGCAGACAGACGGCCCCTTCATCAATCAACAGTTTGTTTTCGGTAGTCAGCTTTCCATTATCCCAGGCTCCATCTTTCCAATAGCTATGAAACCGGTAGGGAATGTATTTGTAACTGAAATCCAGTTTGCTCCATTCAGTTGTCCTCGGATCCATGATATTCCTTCCCGTTTTGATTGTGAGTCTGAATAATTCACCAGAAGTTTTCGCTTATACAATGGTGATCATTCCGGATTTGGAATGTCAAAACTCATGCCACCCGGAACACCAATGCTACCCAACCGACGGGGAACATAGATTTTCACTTTTTATAAACCCAAAACCATGCAAAAATAATTTTTACTTTTGAGAAAAACCCTTCACCGCCAATAATTATGTTCAATCCGGTTTCTTTCCTAATTCTGAAAATCCGGTCTAACATATTATCCGAAAATAAGAACCTGATTTTTATTGATTTCATTCCGGTGATTCTGCCTGGCATCGACAGAAATCTACTTTCCATTAGAACAGCGTAAACTATTTTTCTTCTCCGACGGAATCGTTTAAATTGTTAAAGAATTGTGCATCAATCTTGAAGGAATCCTTAAAAATATTAAGAAATTAAAAATTGGTAGAGAAATTGCAGACAGATAGAAGTGGTGTAGCAAATCAAACAAAAACCCGTAGGAGGAGTTATGCATAAAAAATTATTTATCCCCGGTCCGGTGGATGTTCGTGAAGAAATCCTTGAAGCCATGGGCACCCCCATGATAGGACACCGTACCAAGGATGCCTCGGCGCTTGGTGAAAGTGTCTGTAAAAAACTGCAGAAAGTGTTTTTCACCGAAAATCCGATCCTGTTATCGACCAGCTCCGGCTCCGGACTGATGGAAGGTTCTGTCCGCTCATTGACGACCAAACGAGCCATTGTATTTTCCGTTGGTGCTTTTGGAAACCGCTGGGCAAAAATGGCCAAGGCCAACAACGTCCCCGTTGACAAGGTCGAAGCCGAATGGGGCCAGCCGACCCTGCCGGAAATTGTGGACGAATACCTATCTACCGGCAAATACGACGTATTTACGATTACTCATAACGAAACCTCAACCGGCGTCATGAATCCCATCGAAGAAATCGCCGAAATCAAGAAAAAGTATCCCGATGTCCTCTGGCTGGTAGACGCTGTATCTTCGGCTGCCGGAGTAAAAATCGAAGTCGATAAACTGGGCATCGACGTCTGTATCACCAGCACCCAGAAGGCATTGGGTTTGCCTCCGGGATTGTCCGTCTGTACTATCAGCGAAAAAGCAATCGCCCAGGGCCGCACCGTTGAGAATCGCGGACTGTATCTCGATCTCATCGAAATCTATGACTACATGCAGAAAAAGCCCTATCAGTATCCATCAACACCGTCATTGTCCCACTATTATGCCCTGGACAAACAGCTGGATTATATTTTGAATGTCGAAGGTCTGGAAAACCGCTTTACCCGCCATCTGGAAATGGCCAAAGTGACCCGCGCCTGGGCCAACAAGCATTTCGAACAGTTTGCAGCCAAAGGTTACGAATCCAATACCCTGACCACGATTAAAAATACCAAAAACATTTCCGTCGGTGATCTGAATAAACGTATCGGCGAAAAAGGCTATATGATTTCCAACGGCTATGGTGATTTAAAGGAAAAAACCTTCCGGATCGCCCATATGGCCGACCGGACCATGGCAGAATTGAAAGCATTGCTGGCATTGCTGGAAACGGAAATCTAAAAATGACAAAACTCCCAGGCACTGATGATTAGATATTCAAAAAAATAAAATCTTCGTGTCTTGGTGGTTTTAATTAAAGGAGAAGCGCGATGAAGATTTTAATTACTGATGGAATCAGTCCTTTTGGTAAAACAATTCTGAAGGACAATCATATCGATTTTGATGTTCAGTATTACGAACATGATGAGCTGCTGAAAGTCATTCCGCAATACGACGGAATTCTGGTCCGTTCGGCCACAAATGTGCCGAAGGATGTCATTGACGCCGGTAAAAATCTGAAACTCATCGCCCGCGGCGGCACCGGTATCGACAATATCGATCATAAGTATGCCAAGTCGAAAGGCATTCCGGTTCTGAATACTCCGGGCGCCAATTCTGCTTCGGTCTCGGAACTGGTTTTCGCGCACATGTTTGCCCTGGCTAGGTTTATTCCCCAGGCCAATATCACCATGCGCAACGGCGAATGGAACAAGAAAGCTTACAAAGGTTCTGAACTGGCCGGAAAAACCCTGGGTATTGTCGGCTTTGGAAAGATTGGCCAGATTACCGCAAAAATGGCACTGGCTTTCGGAATGAAGGTCATTGTCTTCGACCTGGCTGATATTCAAACCGACATGAATGTTAAAACAGTATCCAAAGAAGAACTGCTGAAAGAGTCGGATTTCATTACATTGCACGTCCCCAAACAGGCCCATAATTTCATTACCAAAGCCGAATTTGAATTATTAAAACCAACTGTATTCATTATTAATACTTCCCGTGGTGGCGTAATCAATGAAGATGACCTGCTTGAAGCTTTGAATACCGGGAAAATCGCCGGGGCCGGGATCGATGCTTTTCTGAATGAACCCACCCCCAATCCGCAGTTGATCAATCATCCGAAAGTTTCCGCCACGCCCCATATCGGCGCCAGTACAAAAGAGGCCCAGGACCGGGTAGGCATCGAAATTGCCGAAAAAATCGTCGCCGTTTTAACATAAAACTGCATCCGGAGAAATTGAATGGTTAAAATCAAAGGATTCAAAGGAATCCGCCCAAAACAGGATTTGGCCGATAAAATCGCCTCCCGACCCTATGATGTGTTGAATTCCGAGGAAGCCCGCATTGAAGCAAAAGGCAATCCCTATTCCTTCCTGCATGTCGTCAAATCGGAAATCGATCTGCCGGAAGACATCAATCACTATGATGAAAAAGTGTACCTGAAAGCCGCCGAAAACCTGCAGAAAATGCAGGAAAAGGGTTGGCTGATCCAGGATGAGAAAGAGCGCCTTTATGTCTACCGTCAGATTATGGACAATCATGAGCAGTACGGGCTGGTTGTCGATGCGTCGGTTGAGGATTACCTCAATGGGAAAATCAAAATCCATGAACTGACCCGGGAAGTCAAAGAAAAAGACCGTATCAATCACGTCAAATATACAAATGCCAATACCGGCCCGGTATTCCTGACCTATAATGCCGATGAGAAGATCGATCAGCTGGTGGAAAAAGTTGTAGAAGAGCAACCGGAATACGATTTCACTGCTGATGACGGAATTCAACATGCGGTCTGGATCATTAGCAATCCTGATCTTATCCGGTCAATAATTACTCAATTCAATCAAATCCCTTTTTCCTACGTCGCCGACGGTCATCACCGTTCCAAATCCGCGGCCATGGTGGGTGAAATGCGCCGAAAGGCCAATCCCAATCACAGCGGCAATGAAGAATACAACTGGTTTCTCGCGGCCCTCTTTCCTCATAACCAACTGAATATTATTGACTATAACCGGGTCGTTGCGGATCTGAACGGCCTTAGTGAGCAGGAATTCATCAGGAAAATCGCTGAAATATTCACCATCGCCCCGGTCTGCTGCAGTGGTTCCGCCAAACCGAAAAATGCCAACACTTTCGGCATGTATATGAATCATCAGTGGTACACCTTACAGGCCAAACCGGAAACCTTCGATAAAGCTGATCCTGTGGCCAGCCTTGATGTATCGATCCTGACGAAAAATATCCTCCAGCCAATTCTCGGTATTGGTGATCTGCGGAAAGATGAGCGGATCGACTTTATTGGCGGGATTCGTGGCCTCGGCGAACTGGAAAAACGGGTCGATTCCGGCGAGATGGCCGTGGCCTTTGCGCTCTACCCGGTATCTATTCGGCAGCTGATGGCGATTGCCGACGCCGGTCAGATTATGCCTCCGAAAACCACCTGGTTCGAGCCCAAACTACGCAGCGGGCTGGTGGTTCATTTATTAGATTAACGCTTTCTTTGTGTGGGTAGTATAAGACCTGATATGTTTTGAAAACCTGTCAGGTCTTTGATACAAAAAGCCCACTCCCGGAGGAGTGGGCTTTTAAGGTAGATAGTGACCGAAGTTACTTCATTAAAACAACCTTTTGGGTCAGTTTGTGCTCCGGCGAGCTGAACACAATGAAATAGACGCCGGTGGGTACGACCGACCCGGAGTTATTCCTGCCTTCCCAAAGAATCGTATGATATCCGGCCCGGTAAGTATTCGTTCGCTGATTATTCAGACGCCAGACCTCCGATCCTTTAATATCATAGATGGCCAGGGAGAATTTAGTTTTTTCCGGAAGGTCCAGTTTCAGTGTCGTTGTGATGTTGAATGGATTAGGGAACACTGGATGTAAACAGAATTCCGTTGGAATAGGATCAATCTCTACTGTCGGGAAAAATTGTTCTTTATCGTATTCGACATTATTAACAATAAATGATTCAGTCGAAGTATAACCTGATGAATTATCACCCTCATCAACCGATCGTACTCTATAGTCGATTGTCTCCATAATCAATGGTCTGGTCCATTTGGTTTCAGAATTATCAACATAGTTTGTACTTGTTGTAGTCGTTTTTAAAGACCAATATCCATCCCTTCTTTTCCAGACTTCATAATAATCCAGATCCGGATCGCTTACTGCCGTCCAATACACCTTGGGGTGATTATTATACCAGAGTCCATCATATCCGGTGGGTGTAGAAGGAGGATAATCACAATAGAAGGCGCCAATGTCCATACGGGTCCCATCGGGATCCCGATCATTAAAGTCGTTCTCCCATTCACTATTATCATCATCTGTGTCCGGATCTCCGGTATCAATACAGGGAGAACCGGTTTGTAAATGGTAATCAGAAGCAGACACATAATCCGGATTATCCTGAATCAGACTAACGGTACTACACCCATATGTTGTTCCTTCAACGGCATATATAGTACAATATTTCACCGGTAAGGTAAATCCAACACTGTAAACAGCATATCCTGCTCCGGAATCCCATTCACCTATTTCAGTAATAATTGTATTTTTCACATACCAGAGACCACTTTCATCACGATCCATGTAAATACCATAACCATCGATCCCATCGATAGTATTATTCACGATTTTTCCATAGGGAAGCGTATAGGGGCTGGATTTAGTCGAATTATCAATAACTTTAATTCCACATGCCGTATTATCATCGGAAAACAGATCATGAATAACATTATGACTGATTAAAATCTCGGAAGGAATTGTGTATGTTGATACCTGGATGGATGTAAAATCGCAACTGAGATAGATACCGCCGTAACATTCATAAATCTCGTTACTGTCTATTTCAACAGTCTTGATATTTGCCTGTACTCTTATTCCCGGGTTCTCATTGTCAGCATCACCAATATCGCTGATAACATTATTCTTGATTGTAATTGAACTATTCAAGTAAACTGATTCATTATAATTGGCCTGATATAATTCAATTCCGTTTTTACAATCTTCGATTGTACAGTTATTGATGTATTTTGTCGAAATGGTAGAGTTTCCGTAAATGTAAAGCGGATTCACCGCATTTTTAATTGTGACATTTTGCATAACAACCGTAGCATCTCGAATCAGTATCCCACCCCAATCGGCATTTGTCGGTGTTCCGGCATTGGACTGGAAAGTGACTTGCTGTGATGAACTTTGATTGATACTCAGTGTTCCATAGACATCGATTTTAAAATTACCGGGAGTGATATTATATGTAGCACCGGTGGGGATAGTCAGGGTATCACCTGCACTGACTTCAACAGTCAACCCATTCGCAATAGCACTGGAGTAATTCGCTGAAACCGTGACATTAGCACTCTCAAAAACCACTCTTGTCTCTAAAGAACTGGATCCATCCAGGAATGTTGCTGAACCATTTGATGCCGACCAACCCGTGAATACAAGAATATCACTGGTACTCACTATTCGTTTATCCGCTTTGAGTGAATAGATTGGTTGATCGGGATCTCCTCCTGAATTCTGGCCTAAAAACACAGTAAAAGATCCGGAAGACACGGTCCGATAATCATCTGGCTGAGTCTGCGTTTGGCTATCATAATACCATGGGTCATGGAATTCGATGGGATACGAGGAACTTAGGCTGACGGTGTTATCTTCCTCGTATATAGCAGATTGTTTATCTATGAATAATGGTGTATCAACCGTTTTTAAGAGTTTATACTTGTTATACTTTACATTGTCACCATCTTTCCAATGATGATGTTGATAATCACCGGTTTGACCACTGTACTCATAATCTTCAAATACTCGGGGAAGTGTTTTTATACTGTAATTATAATTCGTATTTAGAGTTTTACTGCTTCCCGAGTTAAATGTCTCTGAGGAACTGGTGGTAGTATTGGTAAGTGTAAGTTGGCCACCGGCATCTTCATCAACCACAATATTTCTAAATGTGCAACTATACGTAGTAGGAAGATTTACTTCATAGAGTCTCACATCAGTATCAGTACCGGATTCAAAATAAACTGATACTACTATTAAACCGGCGGGTATTAATTGTGTAATTCATCTTGCGTATGCAATCTTTGGATGTTTAAAGTAATTCATCACACGCTTAGGCATTTTCTGCAGCATCCGCATATGTGACAAAACACCCTTCTTTAAACTCTTTTCA
>JAHJGX010000243.1 GCA_018824205.1 bacterium | reverse complement strand
TTGTATATGGATGGGCCGGCACCTGCTGTAAGTCTGCAGTATGGCGGTATTCAACGCCACGGCCATTATACATTACCAATATTGAATCGGAAAATCTGAGCGCATCGTTCAGATTGTGGGTGACTAAAATCAGGGACAAATTGTTTTTCGTTTTTAATTCCCGGAGCAGCTCAAGGAACTGTATTTTTGCTGTCGAATCGAGAGAGGAGGTTGGCTCATCGGCAATTAATAAATCCGGATTGCCAGCCAGCGCCAGGGCCAGCGCGATTCGCTGAGACATTCCCCCGGATAATTGATGGGGATATTTATTGAAAACGTCTGTTGGGTCGGATAGTCCAACCTGCTCGATAAGCTGGACGGCTTGATGTTTGTCCCGAAGAGGTGAGTTGGAAATATGTTCTTTCAAAACATCAACAATCTGTTTGCCGCATTTGAAAAGCGGATTGATACTGCCCGCGGCGTCCTGAAAAACCATACCCATATTGGAGCCATGGAGATTCTTGAACCGCGAACCGTCACGGTTAGAAATTTTAACGAAAGTATTATCGTCCTTGAAAAAAGTCAATACTCCCCCGGTTTGGAAATGTGACGGTAAAAGCCCGAGTATGGTTTTACACAAGGTGCTTTTTCCGCAGCCGCTTTCACCGATTACAGCGAGGGTTTCCCCCCGTTTCAATGTGAACGAGATGTCCTTCAACAGGTAAATGGTTTTATCCGGAGCATGGATATGGGCGGATAGATTTTCGACGGACAGGATATTCATGGTGCGACAGTCTGGTTTATTATGGTTTTCGTGTAATTGTGCCGGGGATCGCTGAGCAGCTGAGCAAGGGGTTGCTGTTCAAGAAATTGTCCGTTTTTCATAACGGCCACACGATCAGCCAGCAGCTGAACGATTGATAAATTATGAGAAACCAATAAAAATGTCAGATTATTGGTTTTCCGGAGTGAAATCAGCAGTTCAACGATCTGAACCGCTACGGACAGATCCTGGGACGTTACCGGTTCGTCCAGTAGTAGCAAAGTGGGATTGACACTGAGCGCCCGCGCCAGAACAACCCGCTGTTTTTGTCCCCCGCTGAGTTGATGCGGAAAATAGTTCAGTATTTCTCTGCTCAGGCCGGCAGAAGCCAACAACTGGTCTGTTTGTGAATCCCGGAGATGAACCGGCAGTGTTTCCTTAAAAATGTCCCCAATGCGCATGCGGGGATTCAGCGCCTGATTATAATCCTGGAAGACCGGCTGAATTAACGGCCGCAATTTGCGAAAACTCCATGGAGACAGTTTCAACAGATCCTGTTTTTCAAATAGTATGGATCCTCTTTTTGCTTGTACAAATCCGAGGATTGCTTCAATAATACTGCTTTTCCCGCAGCCGGATTCACCGACAATAGCGAAACACTCGCCCGGGAAAATTTTAAAAGATACATCGATAACGGCCGGTTTGTTCTTTCTACGAAATCCGCCGGAGTTGTTTACCGGATATTCAACTTGAAGGCTGTTTACTTCGAGGATGGGCTGCTTTTGGAGGGTGCTATTCATGGATATTTACAACGATTTTTTCGGATCAAACAGTTTTTGCAGACCATCGCCAATCAGGTTAAATCCAGTGACGGTTGTCAGGATTAATAATCCGGCCGGTACAGAAAGCCACCAGGTGCCCAGCGGATCGATTTTCCCGTCGTTTAAAATAGATCCCCAGCTGGCATTGGGCGCCTGAATGCCCAGCCCCAGAAAACTCAGACCGGACTCAACCAGTATAATGGTCGAAATCAACAAAACAGATGATACAATGATCGGACCGAGAATGTTTGGCAGAACATGTTTAAGTAAAATTCGGGGTGTTCCAAATCCCAGTGCCCGTGCGGACTTTATATAAGTGCGATTTTTTTGAGACATTACTTCTGACCGTATTATCCGGGCAATCTCCATCCAGGAAAACAAAGCCAATACCCATATCAGGAGATTTATTGATGAAGCTCCAAGCCCAACAATTAACAATACAACGAACAGCTTGGGAAATGCCAGCATGACATCGACCAGGCGCATGACAACAAGATCGATCCAGCCGCCCCGGTAGGCCGAGAACAGGCCGATTATTGTACCGATACATACGGCAATTAATGTAGCCGCGATGGCGACAAGCCATGTTATACGCCCACCGTAAACCAGCCGGGCAAACACGTCTCTGCCATAGTAATCCGTGCCCACCCAGTGGGAAGCTGATGGGGCCTGTAAAGAGACTGATAAATTCTGGGATGTGTGGTTGATTGGTGTAAGTAACGGACCAAGTAATAAAAACAGGAAAACAAAACCGATTGCAGCGTATCCAGAAGACAATGATCGGTTTTTCAAGGCTATTAACGGAAGGATTTTCATAATCCTCCTGAGCCATTTCGAATTCTGGGATCCAAAATCATATTAAGGATATCCGCAATCATATTAAAGAAGATTACGGTAATAAATGCGAGGGTCGCGCCAGCCATAAGTATCGGGTAATCCCGGCCAAACACGGCCGTGACCATCGCCCTTCCGACTCCGGGAAGCGCAAATACAACTTCGACAATGACCGCCCCGCTTAACAGGGCCGGAATTATCACACCTAAAAGACTGACAACCGGGAGGAGTGAATTTTTCAAAGAGTATTTCCATAATATCGTTGATTGTCGGATTCCCCGCGCTCTGGCCGCTAATATATAATCGGATTGCAGAGCGTCAATCATCCCGGTTCGAATATATTTAAACAAGGTGGCCGCCAGGGGAAGTCCCAATGTTAAAACTGGCAAGATGAGGTGTTTGACCGAATCCAGTAATTGCCCGAAACTGTTTAACTGATCGTAGTATAATGAATGAAGATGTGAGCCGGGCAACCAGCCCAGCCGGATTGTAAACAGCCCAATGAACATCAGCCCGAGCCAGAATGCCGGCGTGGAAATGAAAACCATCATTATGCTGTTTATGATACGGTCAAAATGAGTATCCGCTTTCGTGGCCGTAAAAATTCCTAATGAAACACCAACAAAAAGGGCAAAAATTAATGCCCAAAAAGAGAGTATCAGGGTGGGTTTCAATGCGCTGATTAACACCGCCACACAAGATTTTCCATTATAAAAGGAATAACCAAAATCAAAATGGAATAATACCCGTTCCAGCCAGTGACCGTATTGAACCGGTACGGATTGATTGAGACCGAACCGTTCGCGGATGATTTCCTGTGTCTGTGCGGATTGGGAGGGATTGAGAAATCGTGTTGCGGGATTACCGGGGGCAAGGTGAATGATCAGGAAACAGAGTGTTATTCCGATCAACAGAGTGGGAATTGCACTGAGTAGTCGCCTGATAATGCCATGCAACATACTATTTTTGGAACACCGTGTCGATGAACAGGCGTTCGCTTTGTGGAATCCACCAGTCTTCCGGGTTGATATAGATGCCGCGCTTATCATAGATAATGTCTTTGAAGCGACTGTGAACGGCGGAACATTCCATACGATAATACAGCCAGGTGTAGGGCAGGTCATTTGATAGTAATTGAGCAATTTTATCATAATATTCCTGGGCTTTATCATCACTCAACGCTGTTTTTGAAAGGTCATCAAGACGATCATATTCGGGAGAAGAGTAACCGGTAAAATGGAATGGTGTAAAAAATGTTGCGCTGTGAAACAGCGGGGAAAAATCCGGCGTGAGCCCAACAGACCAGCCAATAACGACAGCGTCAAAATCTTTAGCCGGTAACAATTTTCCATAAAGCAGGGCGGGCTCCAGGAACCGCGGTGTAGCCCGAATCCCAATTTCGACCAGCTGGGCCTGAACAATAGTGGCGACCTGTTCCCAGCGGAGATTGCCGCTTTCTGTTAGTAGCTCGAATTCAAAGGGAACCCTGTTTTTATCCAGAATATTGTCTCCGTCACTGTCTGTCCAGCCTTGCTCTGATAAGATTTTTTTGGCTTTTTGAGGATTGTATTCCCAGGAGACATTAGCCGACTCATTATATGAAGGTAAGATTGGCGGAACGGGACCATTCAGCGAAACGGCCATTCCAAAATTGACGGTATTCATTATCGCTTCCCGGTCCAGCGCCATTGTCAGGGCGGCGCGTATCTCCCGACGGCCAAACAGGGCGTTTGGTTCAATGTCGTTTTTGATCGCATCCGGTGGCGTCCCGGTATCGACGGCAATCCGGTATGATTCGGGATCAATCATGTTCCAGCCAATAAAATCGTAGCGCCGGCCGAGATAACTGATTGGCCGGATATCGGACTGACCCTGATCCCAGTTTTGTAAAATGGATTGAAAATCTTTTGGATATATTCCCTCGACCAGGTCGATTTCTCCGGCTTTTAACTGATTTAAGAGATTAAAATTATCCGGAACTGTCTGGAAAATTATCCGGTCAAGATGCGATTTGCCGGGTCCATAGAACTTGTTGTTTTTTAATAAAGTAATGGTTTGCATATCGACCCAGTTGCCGAACTGAAAAGGACCGGTGCCGATTGGATGACGATTAAAATCGGCAGTAAAAAGGTTTTCCGGCGAAATGTTTTGAAGAATGTGAACGGGGAGGATGTAGCCCTCAACGGCATCCATTAACATTGAACGACTGTTTTGATAAAACGAAAACACTACCGTCGAGTCGTTAGGCGCTTCTACGGACGAAATATTTTGTTTAAATGCAACACCGTCCCACGCTATGGCTGGATTAATATGCATCTTATAGGTGAAAACGACGTCTTTTGATGTGCACGGTGTTCCGTCTTGCCAATGAGCGTCGGTTCTGAGATGAAAAGTTATCTGCGGGTTGTCTGTGGAAATCTCCCAGGATTTTGCCAGGCGGGGAGAGAAACTCTTTAAATCTTCATTTATGTCAGCCAGTCGCGAGAAAACAAGTCCAATGATGTTTCTGGCAGACTGTGATAACGCGAATAGGGGATTTAGTGATTCCGGTTCTGCCCGGATACCGATGACCAGGGTGCCGCCATCCTGAATCTGTTTGTTTTTTGGATAAAGATCGGAGTGTTCGAATTGCTTATTATTATTCTTCTGGCAGGAAAAGGGAAGAGAGACAATCAAATATGGAAGACATATCTGAAATATTAATGATCTTCTTTGTATCTTCATTTTATTCTGCTGGATTTTTACGCAGGGCCAGCAGCTTTTCTTCGATTTCCGAAAGGGTATAGTTGATCTTCTCAAAGGAAAATGGTTTGTTGATTACAAAATCTACTCTGTTCTTTATGTCGCTTGCTTTGAGATTTAATGCCCAGCCGGAAATTAATATCACCTGGGTCAATGGACGGATAGCCTTGACTTTTTCTGCGAGTTCCAGTCCGCTGATACCGGGCATGCCCAGATCAGTGATTACAATATCGTAGGCCTGTTTTGAAATATCATCGATAGCATCGTTGGGATCCGTGTTGATTTGTACCCGGTGGCCCATATCGGCCAGGAAATCTTTCAGCGTTTCAAGAATATATTCTTCATCGTCGACAATATATATGGAAAATGTTCCGGTCAGGTCGAAGCCCGATTCCGTAACAATATCGACCCTCTGTTTAACCGCCGGAAATCTTAGTTTGATGCTTGTGCCCGCCCCGACCTCACTTTGTACGGTAATCTTTCCGTTATGGCGCTTGATAATGCCGTATACTTCACTCATTCCGAGGCCGGTTCCAAGTACGCCTTTGGTTGTGAAAAAGGGGTCAAAGATACGCTCGATGGTTTCTTCGGTCATTCCCGTGCCCGTATCTTTGAAATCGGCAGTGACATAATTGTCAGACCGTTGGGTTTTAATTGAAAGCACTCCGCCGTTCGGCATCGCATCAACGGCGTTGAAGATGATATTGGTAAAGGCATTGCGCAGATCAGAAGAATCTCCAAGAATAAAGAGATTGTCCTTCAAATCGATCACCGGCTCAATGAGGATCCCTCTAATTTTGGAGGCGACATCCCATTTGGGGCGCGTTATTTCCAGGACTTCTTCAATGATTTCCTTCAAACTGATGGACTCGTTCAGTGTCTTTGTGTTTGGTCTGGAAAATTCTTGTATTTTTCTTACTTTCGAAGCGCCGTCGAGGGCCGATTTCTCGATCATATCGAGACTTTTAAGCATATACGGGTCCGAAGAGAGTTTTTTCATCAGTTGCACCCGGCCCAGCACAACGGTTAAAACGTTATTAAAATCATGGGCGACGCCGGAACTGATCTGCCCCAGCGCGGACAGTTTTTTCATCTGGGATGATTTTTCTTCCAGCTCCCGGGATTTGGTAATGTTTTTGGCATACAGGATAAAAGATTCAATCGTATCTTCGCCGGCAAGGATCGGAAAGCAGCGCTCTTCGAAATATTCACTGAAGCGGTCATCATATTTCACAAGCGGAATGATTGTGCCGCTGTTGATAGTATCCTGCAATGGGCAGTCGACACAGGGGCTCTTGGACTGCCGAAGGACCCGGTAGCATTTTTCACCGATAAGACTTTCACCTTTTCCAAGGACAATGTTGGCGGGTTCATTGGAGACGGTAATGGTGTAATCACTGCCGCAAACCATGATCATGTCGGTAATGTGATCAAAAATAAACCGGTATTGTTGATCGGGGTTTGACAAATCGGAAATTATTGTATCGTCGATAAAATACCTCCTTCAGGCAGCTGAAGTAAAGATACAAAAGTATTTTTATAAAGGCTATAAAATCTGTAGGGGTGGCCAGCAGACCACCCCTCAAATCAGAAATTATAGAACATTGCCGAATGCAGCCCGGAGCTTCTCCACTTTTGGTTTGGCCCCGATTTTTTCGTAGTTCTTCACCGCCTGGTTTAAAACCTTTTTGGCCATGACTTTGTCGCTGATCGCAAGGTATAGATGTGCCATTTCAACCAGGGTTTCCGCAATATAGAACAGGTTTGTATAAATACGCTTACTGTTTTCAAAATATGACAAAGCAATGTCGTGTTTTTTGTCTTCGCGGTTAATCATGCCCAGGATTTTGTAGGCTTCAGCGGTACTGATCCGGTCGCCGGTTTCGTTGAAAATGGCGAAGGCCGATGTCACCAGCGCGGTTGCCGTTGACAGGTTGCCGCTAATGCACTCGATTTCTGCTTTAATCAGGTATAACAGACCCTTCTGATATCGATTGTTGGTCTCTTTAATTAGATTAAAAGCCTTCTCCAGGTATTCAAGAGCAATTGGATAATCGGCTTTGAACTTATAACAAATGGCAAAATTCATGTAAAGATTTGTAAGCAGGTCCTTGTCCTGGCCGCTGTCAGCGTCCAGTGCTTTTTTATAACAGCTTTCAGCTTCGGTATAAATCCCGCGGATAATGTAAATATTTCCAAGGTTCATGTTTGCTTTTGCAACCATTTCGCCGAGCTTCAGTTCCGTGGCCATTTTTCTGACCTGGATAAACCGAATCTCGCCCTCATAATATTTACCCTCTTCAACCAGAAGTGCTCCGATAACATTTTTGATTGAGATAATACCGGCTTTGTCCTCAATCTGCGTGAACAGTTTAAGGCTTTTTTCGAAGTATTTATAAGCGGTGGTATAATTATTGGTATAAAATTCAATATTTCCCAGTTTTCGTAAAATATCGGCCAGCAAGGCGAGGCTTTTTCGCCCAACCGTTTTAAGTAAAACCAGAAGCAGTTCTTTTCCCCGACTGAACTCTCCGTGTTTTATTGCCAGCTGAGCGACATCGAAGAGCAATTTATTATAATCATCCGTACCGGCGCATTTTGCCGCATGATGAATAATAGTGTCAAAATCGATATCCCGCAGGATGATTTCTTTCTGGTAAGTTGACAGATCTTCGGGAAGCGGCTCTTTTTTCCACACGTTGTTGAGAATACGCTCTCTTTCGGTGCGGATTTGGAACAATTTCCTCGTAAAATCAGAACCACAACGTCTTTCTGCCAACTCGAGTATGTCGAATAAAAATTGTTTATTCATCTATATCTCTCATTGTTAACATTCTTGAATTTCTCCACAGAACACACATTGGATTCTGTTATATTCCCCAACCGAAACGAGTGAAATGATCAATTTTAAATGCAACGGTCTTCAACTCATAATTAACGAATAGTTCGGTATCAATCGGAAACCAATACTTTCCGCCATCCTGGCTGAAATAGATGTTTAATTCTTCTATTGAAGGCGCATCAATATCGAGATAATCCCACGAAAGAGTAACATTGACAAATTCATTGAATGTGCCGCTGGGCAAAAATTCCACATAAAATATGCCATTTTTATTGTACTTGACTTCAACCGTGACATAGGTGTCTTCACTCACGGCGTTTGCCGGAAATTCGACCATATTGTTCAGGGTACTTGCCCCGCCCACGACGCCACCACTGGCAGTGGTGATTAATTTTCCATCAACAACGAATTTTTTTAAAGCCGTCATTTTGCTTGTAAATTCCGGCGTGGCCGAAACCCATTGAATGTCATCAACGTGAATGCCAACCGACTGGGCCGGATCACCGGGATTAGAAACGGAATTCTCGCTGCAGCCATTGATAAAAACCGCAACCGCGAAAATCAAAAGAAGCCCGATTAATAGGTGCGTTCTTGCTTTCATACCATACCTCACATTAATAATTGTTAACGAACACATAAACGGATACAAAACACGTACCAATATAAATAATAATTGTTATTAGTGAAATATATTTATGTAACTATTTGTAATATATTAACTAAGTGGACGGTTGGATTTTTAGAACAATACCTTGTGCCACACCAGGTAAAAATACAAAATGGAGTATTTGACCGAACGTGGTTGAAAATGTGGTGCATATCAACCACGTGCCCGCATAATGAATTTGATGTTCAATTTTTATTTGTTATGATAGTCCTTTAAGGCAGCAAGGGCATTTTTGATGACTTTTTTTATTTCATCAAGAACAAAGGGTTTTCCAAATGTGAAGTTCACAATTTTATGCAGGTTTTTTTCTTCCAGGTTAATGTCCCAGCCGGACATTAATACAATTTGAATACCGGGATCAATTTCGCGAACCTGTACTGCGATGTCTTCGCCGGTTATATCGGGCATTCCCATGTCGGTTATAATGATGTCGAATATATCTCTGGAAAAAGCGGAAAGCGCCTGCTTCCCGGATTTGTAGGTGCTTACCTGGTGCCCCAGGCTTACCAGCATTTCAGAAAGAATTTCCAGAATATAATCTTCATCATCGATAATCAGAATCTTGGCGCATTTTGTGATGCCGGCACTTTTTGTTTCTTCGTTTGTCTTTTGCATTTTAGATAAGGGCAATGTGATGATGAAGGTCGATCCCCGGCCGACCGTGCTCTTTACCTCGATTTTGCCCTTGTGACGCGTGATGGCGCCAAATACTTCACTTAGTCCCAGGCCTGTTCCCCGAAGACCTTTGGTTGTGTAAAACGGATCAAATATTTTTTCGATAGTATCTTCCGTCATGCCGGTTCCTGTATCAGAGATCCGGATGAATGCCAGCTGATTATATTCTTCGGCAGTAATGGTGATCAGACCACCGTCGGGCATAGCATCGACAGCATTAAAAATCAGGTTGGTTGTGAGATTGCGAATATCGGATATGTTACCTTCAATGTATAGATTTTCATCCAGGTCTGTTTTCATATCGACAATAATTCCCTGGAGGATCGGTCCGTCTTTCCATTTGGAGCGGGTCATTTCAATGACATCGTTAATTGTTTCGGCAACATTGATTGTTTCCTGAACATCAACAGCTTTTGCCCTGGAAAAATCCTGGATCTTTTTAACTTTGGCGGCGCCGTCTGTGGCGGCCTTTTCAATTTTTTCCAATCCCTCAAGTATATAAGTATCTTTTGTCTGGTTTCTGAGCAATTGGACCCTTCCCAAAACGCCGGTCAGCACATTGTTAAAATCGTGAGCGACGCCGGAACTGATCCGTCCCAAAGCAGATAGTTTTTTTTCCTGAGCGTTCTTTTGCCCAATTTCCCGCAATTTACTGGCATTTTTTCCCTGAACCACAAATCCTTTAATAGTGTTACTTTTTGAAGCGATCGGATGGGTTCTTTCTTCAAAATATTCGTCCAGGCGTTCATCATAATAAGTAATTGGAATCACAACTCCCTGGCGAAAAGTCTCTTTCAGCGGGCAATCGGTACAGGGTGAATTGCTTCCGCGCAATACTTTATAACACTTATGGGAGCTAATACTTTGCCCCTGGCCCAATATTATATCGGCCGCATGGTTGGACTTTACGACATCATAATCGTTGTTACACAACAGAATAAAGTCCGAAGTATAATGCAGAATATCCTCGAAACCGATATCGTTTATGTCTTTTTCGATAAACGGGAAGGGATTATTTATGTTTTCGCTTGTCACATCCACCATTACCTGTCTGCGTCATCTGCAAACAGGCATCCAATTGTGTCGAACTAGTTTTTACTGCTTTTCAGATGTTTAATTCGGGTTACTGCCTTTATCTTTTTAAAACAGTCTATGGCCGCTTTCAGGCTTTCTTCGGCTTTGAAGAAATCCCCGTCCTGCCGTTGTGTTTCGGCCAGCTCCACATAGGTTTCGCCGAGATTCAGCAGGTTGTCGTATTCGCTGTTGATCCGCATGCTGTTTTCAAAGAATGAAAACGCGATGTCATAGTGTCTCTGCTGCCGGTTGATCATTCCATATATTTTATAGGCTTCGGCCATACTGAGACGATCGCCAACTTCTGAAAAAATCGAAAAGGCGGTTGTTAAAATAGCGGTCGCCGCCGAAAAGTCACTTTGCAAACATAGAACTTCCGCTTCAACAAGATAGGACAGGCCTTTAAGATACTGGTTGTTAATTTTGTCGGCGATAGCGACACTCTTGCGGATGTGTTCCAGGGCGTCACTATACTGCCGGGTCGATTTATAGATAATCGCGATGCTGTTATAAACCCTGGCAAGGGTATCATCGTTTTCGGTCCTGGCTGCGACATCAATAACCCGCTGGAAATGCTCCATGGCGATATCCCAGTCGCCGCGCAAATGGTAGAGATTGCCGAGGTTCATATCAATTGTAGTCAGCAGGTTTGAGTATTTTTCCTTTTCGGCAATCGCCCGCGCCTCTTTCAGCAGAGTTTCACCCCGAGCGGTTTCATTTTGTTCTATGGACAGAATGCCCCGGGCAACAGTTACCGTAGCGATGCCCTCGGTATCTCCGATCTTGTTAAACAGCTTGAGGCTTTTATCCAATTCAATGACAGCCAGATCAAGACGGGACTTATAAAAATAAATTTTTCCCAGCCGATGGTGGGCTTTGGCCTGCATTTCCGGCGTGGTTTCTTTTTTATAGCGGATCACCAGGAGATTGAACAGTCGTTCGGCTTTATCAAATTCCAGATATTTGAGACATTGTTCGGCGATAGTAAACAGAAAATTCAGGTAGTCAGGTTTTTCCAGGTAACTGGCCGAATAGGTGATAATGGTATCAAAGTCAATCTCACGAAAAATATGCAGTTTGATAGACGAATCCGAATCCGCCAGTATACGTTCTTTGTCCCACACGCTGTTCAGCAGCCGTTCGCGTTCATTCCGAATCGACCGGGTGATTACAGAAAACTGCTCACCGCATTGCTGTTCGGCAATTCCGGAAATTTCCTGTATGAACTTTTGTAGTGTTTTACCTTTTATCATCATATACCCACATTTTATTAGTTAGTTGTATCAATGTCAAATGATTATGAATCATTTGACACAACTAAAAACCCCATGCGTAGCGGGTAAAATGATCGATCTCAAAGGAAATGGTTTTATCTCCATTGCTGACATTGAAATCCTCAACGGGAAACCATTCATTTCCACCATCTTCACTGAAATAAACGAGAAGATCGAGTTTCTTCCATGGTTTTTTCTGGTCTACATCGAGACACTCCCATGATAATGTAATGGTAACGTTTTTCTCAAATTTCATACTGGGTAAAAAGTCAACGCCGGGCGCGGCCTGTGTCTTATTATCCGCCATTTCAAGAACTGTAACGGTAATAATTTCTTCATCGGGGATCAGTGCTTTGGCCGGGATAACGACGAAGTTGTTACATGTTTGACCATTACTGCCAACTTTACCGCCAGACTCTCTTCTGATTAACTTGGATTCGGTGTTTTTGGATTGGCCCCAGGCATTTCCATCCTTTTTTGATAAAACAGGTTGGCTGTTTTCCTTTAATGCGGCTAATACATCCGGATTCCATTGGGCCCATGTAATCTGTTCGGCGGGTATGCCACCAACGTTTACATCCATGGTTGGTTCCTGTGGTGAAGTAATTGCTTCGTTCTCACAGTTCCAGAACGAAACGAGTAAAACCACCAGAATGAGAAAGCCGATTGATTTAATAGTGATAGTTTTCATGTTTATTCCTCCAAAATAGATTTATTGATTGTTAGCATTTCCAACCCCAGGCGTAGCGGGTAAAGTGATCGATAAATATGAAAATGGTTTGATGATCAAAGTCGAATTCCGAATCGGGCACCAGCACCCAGCGATCCGTCGCTTCGTTATACCAGTATATATTAAGGTTTGCGGGATCGCCGTCAAAATCCAGGGCTTCCCATGAAAGGGTTACTTTGACGTCTTTCAGGAATTGTGTGCCGGGTAGAAAATCAGCGGCAGCGCCCGGATTATCAATCTCCGGAATGGCCTCCATTGCCTTTTCCCAGGCTTTTTTATATGCATCAATTGCTTCAGGGAATTTATACCAATAACCGTCATGTTCCTCTACGGTCAGATAGGCATCTCCTTTTTCCAGTTCAGCGTATGCAGCATCGACATTGCCAGTGTTGTAATTTTGGGTTTCCGCATATGCTATGGCTGTGGTAGACAATAACCGGGCTATTTTTGCCGTGTTTTGTCCAGCTTTTTGGACCGGTTCCAGGAAGTTTTCGCTGACCTTGTGATCCTTTATTTTTTTAGCAATTTCTTCTACTTTTTCAGCAACTTCCTTTTTTAGAAGATCGAAGGGCTTTTTCTCTGTTAGTATAGAATATACGGTGCAATATATTTGTATTTCGTCTAATCTGCTGATCGCAGCAAGCACTTTGTCCAGGGCTCCGGAATCCTCAACATCACACAAAATATTTAAATCATGCTCGAGAGAGTTTATTAGATCAAGTGCCGTTTCGTCGTCAAAGTTTTTTATGAAATCGTCATATTCCACCAAACTGAGAGCGACAGCAAACCATTTGTCTTCGGAAATTGCGAAGGGGGGGATTTCAACCTTATTATTATAAGTGTCACCGCCGCCAACCGTTCCACCCTTATAGGCTTCAATCAGTTTAAATTCAGCACCCTTTCGGGCCAATTTCGATTCAAGACGGTTTTTTGTGCATATCTGGCTGATGACTTCAGGTTTATAGGAAATCCAGTTAATTTCACTGGCCGGCAGACCTTCAGTCTGAGAAAGATTTATATCCTGGTTTGTGGGACCGGCGATTTCATTGGTTTCGCAGCTCGGCAGAGCCGGCAGCAGAGCCACACAAAAAAGGCCCAAAGTCAGTTTAATTGTTAATGATTTCATATTTCGATCCTCCAAAATATTTTTCGAATGCAAATCCAATATAGGCAAGGGCCGTACCATTATATATGAAAAATGTCACAAACAGGTAAAAGTGATCACGCAAAAAATCGTATAAATACACTCTATATATCTGTTATTTGGTTATTTAACCGTGGTTTTTATTAAAATAGCGGTTTGTGACAATTGTCACGATACCAAAGAAATAATCGTTTATTGAAGATCGTTGTCTGTTGTGTTAAAATATTCATATCAACCGTTGTGGTTGATATGCACCACAATTTTGGGGGATTAATGCTTGATTTTGTATTTTTTAAGGCGGTATTTCAGGGTTTCTCTTGTCAGTCCAAGGAGCCCGGCGGCCTTTGTTTGATTGTAGTTGGCCTTGTGCAGGGCCTGGATAATCAGGGATCGTTCGAGGTCATATAGTGACACACCCTGGTCGCCGATACTTATTTTACCGGGCTCGTCTTCTTTTTTAATGCTTCTTTCAGTCAGAGTGATGGTTTCACCGTGGAGCATTTTCCCCTGTTCAAAAAGGACGGCCCGCTCGATGGTGTTTTTCAGCTCCCGGACATTTCCGGGCCAGCTGTGGTTTATCAGGCGGTCTTTTAGCGAATCGGATATCCCGAGAATATTCTTTTTAAATTCGGCATTATAGCTTTTTAAAAAATGTTCAGCGAGAATGAGAACATCTTCTTTGCGTTCGCGCAGGGGGGGCAACTCGACAGTGGCAACATTTAACCGGTAATACAGGTCTTCCCGAAAGGTCCCCGCTTTGATGCATTTATCAATATCCCGCGACGATGCACTGATGATACGGGTGTCAACCATTATCTCTTTGGTGCCGCCGACCCGCCGGAATGTCTGTTTCTCCAGGACTTTTAAAATCTTGGCCTGCAGGCCGGGAGCCATATCGCCGATTTCGTCGAGAAAGAAAGAACCGTTGTGGGCCAATTCCATCAATCCTTTTTTACGTTGAGTGGCGTTGGTAAACGCCCCGGCTTCATAGCCAAACAATTCCGCTTCCAGCAGCGTTTCCTGAAAAGCAGAACAGTTGACTTCGATAAACGGTTTGTTGCCCCGCTCGCTTTTATAATGAATGGCCCGGGCCACCAGCTCCTTGCCGGTGCCGGTTTCACCGCGAATCAGGACGGTGGTTTTGGGCGATGCGGCCACCTGATCAATAAAACGATAAATATTTTGCATTGGTTTGCTATTACCGATAATATCGCCGTATCCCAGAATTGTATCCTTCTGTTTTTGAAAATAGGCCAGCTGGTCGTCGCGCTGCTTTTCCTGGACGATTTTATCAACGATGAGTAAAATCTCTTCGATATTAAAGGGTTTCCGAATATAGTCTTTTGCCCCCAGTTTCATAGCCTGGACCGACGTGTCGACATTGGCATAACCGGTGATGACGACAACGGGGATATCATATTTCTTTAATCGCAGCTTTTCAAGAAAGCTAAGTCCATCCATACCGGGCAGTTTTAAATCAAGGAAAATTAAGTCCGGTTCTTCAGTCCCAATAAATGCCAATCCCGCCTCGGCGGTCTCCAGGGTGAAAACGTCATGTCCCTTGGGGGCCAATAAATCCAGAAAGGTTTTACGAATGAATTTATCGTCATCAATGATTAATATAGAAGCCATATTTTTCCCCGGTTGGAATTTTGATGTTGTAATATTGCTTGATTTTCATAATAATCCAAAATATTTAATTACTTTTTTCCAGAAGGAGGATGGGCCAGTACAATACATTCAGATACCAGCGTGCCTATTTGATCGACCTGAAAGGGTTTGGCGATAACGCGTTCAATTCCGCATTCATTCAAGCGCTGCGGGTCCAATTGCGTGCCCCAGCCGGTAATAACGACAATAACCGATTCCGGGATCCGGTCTTTGACTGCTTTGGACAGATCCCAGCCGGACATTTCCGGCATGCCCAGGTCGGTAAATATTATCCCTATATCCGGTTCCGCTTCAAGGATAGCCAGAGCTTCTTTTCCGGAATCTGCAGAAAACACTGTGTGGCCAAATATTTCCAAAATGTCCTTTAAAAGTTCACGCGGATCCTCTTCATCATCAACTATCAGAATTTTTGCATTCGGTACATCTGGTTGGGTTTTGTCTTTGGTAACCTGCTCAGGTATTACGGATTTTCCCTCAATGAATCTCGGAAACCGGATTATCACAGTGGTGCCGCGGCCAGGCTGGCTGTCGATTTCAATTGTACCATTGTGGCGGTGAATTATTCCGTAGCTAACGCTGAGTCCAAGTCCGGTACCCTTGACGCCTTTTGTCGTATAAAAAGGATCAAAGATTCGCTTCTGTATATCGGGACTCATTCCCGTCCCGGTATCGTTTATAGTAACCAGAACAGTCTCAGATGACACCCGGGTTTCAATTTTTATTTTCCCGCTTTCGGGCATGGCTTCGATTGCATTTAAAATAAGATTTGTAAATACCTCACGCATTTCAGAACTGTTTGCTTCTATGAGAGGCTCTACTATAAAATGTGTTTCGATTTCGATTTTAACGCCCCGTTCCTCGGCGTCGTCTTTCCAGCGTGTGTGAGTAAATTTAATGGAATCCCGGATGGTGTCATTGATGCTGACGGCATCGAATATTTTATCGGTCCGCAGACGGGTAAATTCCTGAATTCGCCGGATTGTGGCCGCGCCATCGATAGCGGCCTTCTCGATTATTTCCAGGCCATGAATAATTTCCGGGGCGGTAATGTCGCGTTTTAACAGTTGCGCCCGGCCTAAAATGGCGCTTAAGACATTATTGAAATCGTGGGCAACTCCGCCGGCCATCTCTCCCAGGGCATGCAGCTTTTCGGATTGCTGAAACCGCTCCGCGATTTCCCGCTGCTCCTCTTTCAGTTGCTTGAGTGTCAGTATTTGGGAGATGTGATTGGCAAACAGCTCGATCGGTTTTACGGTTTCATCCATTGGCTTCAGACCGCTTTTTGAATCATCCAGCGAGATCATTCCAATGGTGTCTCCGGCTTTGTTTTTCATAGCAACGAGTAAATTATCTTCCCGGTGCCATCCATTCTCTCTGGAATAGTCTTTTTTTCCATAGTCCACTGCATGTTGATTGATCAGGTGTTTCAAGGCATGGGGAATATAACAGGATTGATTGCCCAGCCGGATACCATTTTTAAAAAGATCGAGAAATTTTTCCCTGGGTGCGTCTGCCTGTTGAATCCGTTTTAGATTTTCAGATGAGATGCCGACATGGCCAAGAATATCCCTGAAAGGGGGCGTGTCTTTAAACGTATAAAAAAGCACCCGGCTGAAATCTGAAATTTCTACGATCGCATCACTGATTCGTCGGAACAGCTCGTTTTCGTCGGTAATAGTAATGATATCCGCTGAAATCCGGCTGAACTGTTCAATCTGGGCAGATAATGACTGGATCTGTTCCTGAAAACGAGTTTGCTGACTGATGTCCCGCACAAATACCTGAACGAAATTCTGTTCATCTTCACTTAAGAGTTTAGCGCAAATTTCAACGTCGATCAGCTGACCGTTCTTATGCCGGTTTTGCGAGCGAACCACCGCAATGCCGTCATTTTTAATTTGTGAATTCAAATCCGGTAGTTTGTCATGATAGGATTCCGGGATTAATTGCCGGATGTTCATATTCAGGAATTCATCTCTGGTATATCCCAGCATTTCGCTTGCCCGTTTGTTTACCGCGTGAATCGAGCCGTCTAATGTTTCAATAAAAATGGCGTCGAATGCGTAATCAAAGATGTTACGATAGCGGACCTCGCTTCTTTTTATTTTTTCCTGAGTCCGCGTTTGAGCGGTAATGTCCCGCTGAACGCCCCAGGTTTGTACCAGACACTTGTCTTCAATTACACCGAAGAGATTGATAATAAACACCATTTCCGGGGCATTATCGCCGTGTCCGTGGTATTCCACATTCGTCAGCCGGTATCCGCTCTGAATGAAATTTTTAAATATTGTGATGAGCTGGGGGTCGTTTTGCCGGACGAATTTCAGTAACGGTTTACCTAATATGTCTTCCGGATCACTGTAAGAACGCATCCGAACATATGCCTGATTGCACTCAACTAAAATACCGTTTTCAAAAATGCTCCGGATAATATCAGTTTCAGGCAGATTGATCGGAATCGGGATTGCAGATTCAAAGCACCAGATTCCATCTTCACTGCTGTTTATAAAGGCATTGTACCTTTTTTCGATCTGCAAAAGATGCTCATTGTTTGATCGCTGGTCTTTGAATGATGGTTTGGGTTTTTTTTGCACGGTTTTAATAAGGGATTTTGATTTGAAATTCTTTTCCGTCCGGATCATTTTTCAGCAATGCTATTTTGCCGCCATATTTTGTTATTAATTCATATGCCCGACCTATATTAATGCTGTGCTGACCCAGCCTGGGGGACTGAAATATTGCAGATGTGGAAAACCCCTTATCCGATTCACTGGTTGCCATCATAGAGCCGGAATCATTAATCGTGACAATAATGTATTTAGGATCGACATGTGTTGAAATATTAAGCGTTTTCTTTTCAACATACAGCAGGGAATCCAGAGAATAATTAATTATAGTCATCAGCGCTGTTGAAAAATCACTATAGAGACCTTTTACCAGCGGCGTACTGTTGTCCAGGTTAATCTGTTTTTGGACCTTGTGTTTGTAAAAGGGGTCGGCATTCAGAACGGCAAGTTCATAGCGAAGTAAATCGCCGATATTAATTGGTGTTTCCTTATCGGACAATTCGTGGCTGATTTTGAACGACAAAGCGTCTACGATAGATTTTATTAAGCCGGCCTGTTCCTGAAGTGATTCCAGGTCCGTAATCTCGGGGTGCTTTATGCTCAGCAACTGCGAGCGTCCGATAATCACGGCCAGCGGATTGTTGATATTGTGGGCAATTCCCGGAACCAGGTGACCAAAGACCGAAATCCGTTTTTCGTTTTGAAGATCATTTTCAATGCGGTTTATTTTATTTTTAAGTTCTGCGGATTCAGTTATTTCATTAAAAATTATAAAACGAACTTTCCGGCAGTCTTTTTCTTGTGAGGATATGGTATTAACGTAAAATGATTTTACCGGCTCGTGGTGCCGCAATATGATTTCTGTTGTCCGATTATCCCGGTTTAATATAGCCGTAATTGCGTTTTCGGAGATGATACCGGCAAAAATGACATTCAATGTTTTTCCGATTAGCTCATCTTTTTCACCACCGAGCATGGAAATAAATGCCGGATTGGCATCAATAATAGTTCCCGAAGCGTTCATCAGCAGGATTGGTGTGCTCAGTGATCTGAACAGGTGGAGATATGATTGATCAGACATTAGTGCTTTCTTTTATTCATGTGATTAACAACAGCGCTTAAGTTGTGCGAGCTTGCTTTTCGAGATTAAATTGATTAACAATATTTCGCCATGTCGATTTTATGCGAAAGTAATTTAAATCAATCAAAACTTTTTGGGAAGAATAAACATTTTTAACCCTTCCGATGTTGTTTTTCATGGAAAATTATGAATAAACGTGTTAAACTGTTTAGTTATTTCAATTATCATAACATGTGAGCATTATGAGTGAAATCTTTGATGTTTTATTGATTGGCGCCGGGTCTGCAGGGCTTTTTGCCGCGGATCGTCTGGCAGAGTCCGGCCTTAACGTCCTGGCCGTTGATCGTGGTGATGAACCGGAAAAGCGCAAGGATATGAATTTTGGCGTGGGCGGCGCCGGCACCTATTCCGATGGAAAATTGAATTTAACCCATCGGATTGGCGGGGATCCCCAGAGTTTTGGGCGAACCCCCGCTGAAGTAGAGACCTATATCGAGAAGGTCGATGCTGTTTTTACTGAAATGGGTGTTGACGGTGGCTACTCCGGTACCAATGGTAAAGCACTTCAGGATTTGATGCGAACGGCCCATTCTGTTGGTGTGGATTTCATTTATGCCAAACAGCGCCACATCGGAACCGACCGCCTCCACGTTGTAACGGATCACTTTTATAAACGGTTGCTTGATCGGGGAATAAAATTCAAAGTGAATTCCCGTATTCGGACGATTGATCGGGAGGAGGATATTTTTGTGATCGCCTGTGAAGGAGAGACGTTTCGGACCAGGGCCGTTATTGCCGCTCCGGGCCGGGCCGGCGCCTACTGGTTGCGTGAACAGGCGAAGAAATTAAACATAAACAACATGTACGGTCCGATTGATGTGGGGGTTCGGGTAGAATTTCCGGCTGATATATATGCGGAAATTGCCAAGGTGATGTATGATGCCAAGTTCCGGCTCTATACCAAGTCTTATGACGATCTTGTGCGGACATTCTGCACAAATCCCAACGGCTTTATTGTCAAGGAGGAGTATGATGACTTTGTCCTGGTCAACGGGCACGCCAAGTGGAATTCAAAAACCAATAATACAAATTTTGCACTATTATCAAGAGTGTTCCTGACGGACCCTGTTGAGGACACAACAAAATACGGACGGGACATCGCCCGGCTGGCAACCACAATCGGCGGCGGCAAACCGATTCTGCAGCGCCTGCGGGATTTCGTCAATGGACGACGGTCAACCTGGGACCGTATTGCCAAATCAGCGGTCACGCCAACGCTGACCGATGTAACGCCCGGCGATATCGCTATGGCCTTTCCACAGCGAATTGTTACCAACCTGATGGAGGGTTTAAGTGTGTTGAACCATATTATTTCCGGGCTTGAGTCCAACAGTACGCTGTTGTATGCGCCGGAAATAAAGTTTTATGATACGAAATACCAGGTTTCATCTAACCTGGAAACCAATGTAAAAAATTTCTTTGTGGCCGGGGATGCCAGCGGTCACAGCCGGGGAATTATTTATTCGGCCGTCACGGGGATACTGGCGGCGGAAGGTGTTTTAGCAAATTTAAATCAATGAGGGGAACATGGCCGATTTACCGACTGAAACAAAATCAAAACGACTAATTGCTCTTGATGTTTTTCGGGGCGCGACCATTGCTTTGATGATTATGGTAAATAATCCGGGCAGCTGGTCGCATATTTATGCTCCACTGGGGCACGCCATGTGGTTTGGGTGCACACCGACGGACCTGGTGTTTCCGTTTTTTCTGTTTATTGTCGGAGTGGCCATGTGGATATCCTTCAATAAGTTCGATCATAAACTGTCTTCTGAAGCCGGGAAAAAGATCCTGCGGCGGACGATTCTGATTTTTTTAATCGGGCTGGGTTTAAACATACTTCGTCCGGTGGACAGCTTTGCTGAGATATTCACCAAGCTGAGAATTGTCGGCGTCCTGCAGCGGATTGCTCTTTGTTATGGAATCGGGTCTGTGCTTGTTTTGACACTTGATAAAAAGCGGGTAGCCTGGGTTGCCGGCGGCATGCTGGCATTTTACTGGCTGCTTTTGACTGCAACGGGCGGGTTTGCGATCGAAGGTACGCTGGCACGACGGTTTGATTTGTGGATTTTAGGTGCAAATCACGTCTATCACGGCTATCGTGATAGTATGGGGGCACAGATAGCGTTTGACCCGGAGGGAATTCTCAGCACAATTCCGGCCATCGTGACGGTCATATTAGGCTATTTTACCGGCAGCATGATCACCGCGGAACCGGATCGCAAAGCCCTTGTTAAAAAAATGGTTTCCAAAGGGTTTGTATTTACGGTCGGTGGTTTGCTCTGGGGTCTTTTTTTTCCGATTGGAAAGCCGATCTGGACCAGTTCATATGTGTTGTATACCGGCGGTCTGGCAATGATCGTGCTGGGAATTGCCATACTGTTTATAGATGTGTTGGGTTATAAAAACTGGACGAAACCTTTTGTCGTCTTTGGGGCCAACCCGTTGTTTATTTTTGTGTTTTCCGGACTCATTGCGAAAATGCTGGTGTATGTTTTTCGCTGGCAAGATGCTGCTGGAAATGTAGCAACTCTCAAAACCTGGCTGTACGATCAGGTATTCGTGCCATTGGCGGGCGGCAGCCCGATTAATGGGTCGCTCCTGTTTGCATTGACCCTGATTGTGATTTACTGGCTTATTTGTGACGTGTTATACCGGAAGAAAATTTTTATTAAAATATAATCGAAACACCAATAGAAAAATGACAGATTTTAACGACACCAAATGGCTTGTCAAAATTCTCCGGTCGGGAAAACCCCGGGATGAAATTTTGCTGAAAATCTGTCAGTATTTGAAGACTAAAATCGCCCATTATGACTGGGTCGGTTTTTATATCGCTGACCCGGAAAAACAGGTACTCACATTAGGACCCTACTACGGCGCTCCAACGGAACATGTCCGAATTCCCTTCGGCCAGGGTATCTGTGGACGGGCCGCCGAAACTTTAGAAACAATACTTGTTCAGGACGTAGGCAGCGAGTCCAATTACCTGGCATGCAGTCTTGATGTAGAGTCGGAGATTGTCATTCCTGTATTTAAAGATGGTCAGTTTGTGGCCGAACTGGATATCGATTCACATCAAAATAATTCTTTCAGCAATCAGGACCGTTGTTTCCTTGAGAAAATAGGCCGGGAAGTCGCCGTTTTGTTTTAAATTGTCTCGATTGAAACAAAATGACTGTCCGAAAGTTGGAGACATAACAGAAATATAGTTGTGGGTAATCTGAGTAAAGCATAAAATGTATCAAGAAAAAGGAAAAATAGCGTGAAGAAACGATTTCGCTGG
>JAHJGX010000242.1 GCA_018824205.1 bacterium | reverse complement strand
CATCTGCGAATTTTTAGTGACGCTGATGGTAAAATGAATCTATCGCTGAAGGATACTGGCGGCAGTTTGCTGGTAGTATCGCAATTTACCCTGTGTGGTGACTGGCGCAAAGGCCGCCGTCCGAGTTTTATCCGGGCCGCGGAACCGGCCAAAGGTGAAGCGCTATACGACTATTTCATTGAACGGGTCCGAACGGAATCCGTACCGGTGGCTACCGGTCGGTTTGGAGCCATAATGGATGTGAAACTCACCAATGACGGACCGGTAACATTTGTTTTGGACAGTCAGTTAAACTAGAGCAGAAGATGCAGATCAAGGACAACTCATATTACAAAATGCCGATCACAGATTGGCCGGAGTCTGAACGTCCACGGGAAAGACTGATGAAATATGGGCCGATGAAGTTAAGCGAGGTAGAACTACTGGCCATCCTGATTCGTTCGGGATCCGGCAGCAACTCAGCACTGGATGTGGCCCGTGAACTCATGAGTAAAGCCGGCGGATTAAATCAGCTGGCCCGTTTGGATTATAAAGATATTCTGCAGATGAGTATCAAAGGAATAGGTAATACCAAAGCTGTTACCATTGCGGCAGCGATCCAGCTGGCCCGGCGATTACAGATGGAGGAATCGGCGTCTCCGGATAAAATTCTGCGGTCCTCTGATGAAGTGGCCAGACTTTATATCCCGAAACTTCGAGATCTGAACAAAGAAATATTTATGGTCCTGCTTCTGGCCAGTAATAACCGGCTGCTCAAAGATGTGATCATTTCCGAAGGAATTCTGAACGCATCGGTAGTGACACCCCGGGAGGTTTTTCGGGAAGCGGTCGTGGGCATGGCCGCCGCCGTAATCCTGGTCCACAATCATCCCAGCGGAAACCCGGAACCCAGTCGGGAAGACATCCAGTTGACTAAACAGATGACAGAAAGCGGAAAAATGATGAACATACCGGTGCTTGATCATATCATTATCGCCGGTAATCGACACAGTAGTTTTGCGGATAAGGGATTGCTGTAATTGATTTATAAAATAATGGAAAAATGATTGTTTTATCAGCAATTGATTATAAATTTCCAGATGATGTTATTTATCAAAGGAGTCATATATGGATTTGCAGAGTAAATCCGATTTGGAAGTATATATAGAGTCTCATAAGGGAACCAAACTCGGCCCTATTCTGGCCGATCTGAATCTTCAAAATAATCTGGTTGACGACGCGGTTGCACTCTGCCAGAAAATTATTACGGAAGATCCCGGTTCGCCATATGGCTATTATTTAATTGCCCTGGCAGAAATCAAATCCGGAGAAATAGCAGACGCAATTGAACATCTGAAACAGACAATTGACCTGGATTACGGCTTTCTGGACGCCTATTATCTGCTTGTAGAGATTGGGAAAAATCAATTAAGTCCGGGGGCGGTTAAAGCCTGTTACGAAAAAATTATCGAGTTGAATCCCTTTGATGATAATGCCCGAACCGAGGCCGACCGGATTTCCGAGGATGCTGACCGGGAATCGTTAAAAAATATCCAGTTGCCGGAAATCAAAGTTCATAGGACTATTTCACGTGTTGTGACAGAAGTAAAACCCGTGGAGCCCGAAAAAGCAGTCAAACCAGAGGTGCTTAAAAAACCGGAGCCAAAACCTGAACCTATCGATGAAGCTCTGCCTCAAGTCAGTTTAAGTGAAGAAGAAGCACATCTGGGGCCGATGATTCCTGACGATGAAGACGAACCGGTATCGGCATTTGAGCCAGACGATGAACCGCAACTGGATGAGGAAATATCCGAGGATCAGGAACCTGTTTTTGAAACCGAACCTGAACCGGTGCAGAAAGTTGTTCAGCCGCCGGCGCCGGCGCAGGCGTCAATCTCCGGAAATTCTTCTTCCGCATTAAGTGATATGTTTGCAAAACTCCGATCAAAACCACTGGAAGAAGTACAGAAAGAGAACTGGTCGCTGCCGGTAGTCGAAGCACCCGCGCCGCCGCCGAATCCAAACGATTTGGTAAAGATCCCGAACATTAAATTGACTGTTCCTTTAAAGGACGAAATAGATTCAAAGAAAAAATTGGAGCAAATCCATAAGGAGATTGGATTAAAACCGCTGTCCGGTACTCAGGAACCGGATGAAAAAAAAAACAACCCCGATGAAGCAGTCATAGAATCCCCGCAGAAATCGAGTCTCGATCAAACTCGTAGTTCCAATAATATATCCGTACAATCAAAAGATCTCAGTAACGGTAAAATTGAACTGAAAATACCGATTCCGACATTTACCCTGGTGGAAGTGTTTAAGAAGCAAAAGTTGTATGATGAAGCGTTGCAGCTGCTGGCTGTATTGGGAAAAAAATCTAAAAACCCCGAACGAATCGAAAAAGAACGCAACGATATTATGCAGCTTAAAATGGAAGAGGAATAAGCGGGATTACTTTTCTTCGCCGATATATTTAATTTCGCAACTAATATCGACAGATTTACTCAGCATAGCCGAAACCGAGCAGTATTTTTCCTGGGACAGTTTGACGGCTTTTTCAATATTTGCTTTGTTTAAATTTGGACCTTTGAATATGAATGTCAGGTGTATTTTTGTAAACACTTTCGGGTGCTCATCCTGGCGTTCGGCTGTAATTTCCACCTCGAATTCCTCGGCCGGAGTCCGCATTTTATTGATCAGTGATTCAATGTCCAGCGCGGAGCACCCGCCCAGGGCCATCAGCACCATTTCCATCGGTTTTGAGGCGGCTTCACTGCCGCCAAATTGTTTCACAGAGTCCAGCACAACCCAGTGATTGGAGTCGCCCTTGGCGATGAACGTGGACCCTTTGGCGCGGTAAAGATTTATCTGCATAACTATGGTCTGCCTTTCTTGATAATGATGTTCATTTCATCAATGATTTTGTCAATATCGTTGATATTTTTTGTTTTGGCTAAATCTTCAAGTGTGCCCCAAACCGGTTCACCGCAGACGATACAGGTCCCAAAGGGAATCTTCGATCAACCCCGTATTCTTTGAGCGGGCGAATTAATTCGGGATAATCGGTAAGGATGTCTTCAATATCCGATGCTTTGGAAATCATGGTCGGGGAAATATAACAGCTACTTCGCGGATTCTTTATCAGATTTGCTCACGTCGTCGATATTCAGAGAGATGAATAGTTTAGTGCAAACATCTTCAGGGATATCATCGCAATTATCGATAGTCTTATACAGGTTGACGGTTTGCTTGACCTTATCAACATATACCTCGCAATTGGGGCATTCGGCCAGATGATCCTGAATCTGTTTACATGGTTCAGAATTGAGATCGCAGCCCAGGTATTCACAAATCTGTTGATAGAGTTCGGTGCTGTTTTTCATATCAAACCTTCTTTGTCCACTAATTTTTCGAGTTCTTCCTTCAGAAAGTTACGGGCACGCATGAGACGAATTTTAGTGTTTGATGGTGTGATCTGGAGAATTTTACTGGTGTCTTCAGTCGAAAGTTCATGGAGATCGCGAAGAATGAAAACCGTACGATAAATATCCGGCAGTTTTTCGACGAGCTGGTCGAGTTTTTTCCGAAAGTGCTTTTTACTGACCTGATTGAAATCGAATGTCGGCCACTCGGCGGTTTCGGTAGAGCTGATGTACTCTATATCGGGATCGTCAATGGATACATGCTGGTATTTGTTGGGCTTTGATTTCAGTTTCCGTAAACCGATATTGACGGCAATGCGGTATAACCAGGTGTAAAAGGAAGAATTTCCTTTGAACTGGTGAATTTTTTTCACCATGATCAGAAACGCTTCCTGAAGTATATCCTCGGCATCCTGCTCGTTACCGGTCAGGCGCAGACCCAGGTGGTAAATCCGGCTGCGATAGTCTATTACCAGTTGAGATAATGCCTGGCGATCACCCTTTTGGGCTCTTGCTACGAGTTCTTCTTCGGTCGTTTGAGGTTTCGTTTCCAAAGCGCTGTAATTTAGCAAAAGGAATAGGAAAAACCATCATTGAATTTGTCTCAATTGTAAAAAAGCGTTAGATGTTTATTGCATAAGTTCTTTGATTTTATCTGCTCGGAAACCGCCCCATCGAGAGATACAGTTTCGTTAATGATGGATTTGGGAACGCCGTGGACATGATATTTTTAGGCCAGATGGGGAAATTCTGTGGCCTCTACCATATCTCCGGTAATGTTTTTATTGGCAAGTGCAAGCCCGGTAGCTGCCGGGACAGCCGCCGGACAATAGGGGCAGGTCGGAGTCACAAAAACTTCAATACGAACCATCTGGCTGATTTTTTTAATTTCGGCAAACATCGCTTCTGAAAAACCATGGTTATTATTGGAAATATCGATAATGTCTTCAATAACACTCATAAATTCATACCCTGATGGGATTCCAAAAAAACGAACACCGGGATTTGAGCCGTTCTCAGCAACGAGAATTGTGGCCGGAATTTTGTCAATTTTATATTTAGTGACCTCTTCCTTGTCGATTTGAAAATTGTATATTTCCAGGGACAGTTTATCGGATAGTAAAACGAGTTCTTCTCCCATAGGGACTCTTCGAGCATCAGTTGCCTGGTCTCCCGGCAGTAGCCGCATTCAATGGATTGAGTGAAGTGAATAATTTTTACCTTATCGGTCATTACCGACAGTTGTTCCTTAATAAATTTCCGGCCTTCGTCTTTCAAGAACATTGCACAGATCCTTTTTTCTGACAGATTAGATGAAGGAAAGAATGGTACGTTACAAAGTGAACTAGGGATTATTTGGTGCGCGTTTTAATTCATATATAAGGAATCTAAAAGGGTATAATTAATGACTATATTGGATTTTTTTCTCCAGACAGTCAGAGAGTCTGCTACGATTGATCGCGATCTGTTCCGGGCAAGAGTCGTCCGTAGATCACTTTCAACCTCCTGAAGAGGATGATAGGTGCTAATTACATTATGCCGAAAGAGTATCACATAGCGATTATTTAGTTTTATCCAATCAGAATGTTCACCATCCTTCAACAAGATAATTGCTTGTCGAATAGGACCAGATATTTCCTGATATTCACGGGTAAATCTTCCAGATTCCAGAACCCCAACTTTTGGAATACCGTAATCGTGAATCAACTGTTCAAAAGGAATATTGTCCTGGAGGCATTTTTGACATAGCATTGCAGTGGTGCTGTCACTTACAACGATCTGAGAGTAATTGACAGTTGTTTTCTTAATAAATTGATTTTCTTTTAATGAGTCATAAGCAGCTATAACCAGGACAGAATCAAGACTGTCAGGATCGATGAGGTGTCTGGACAGCATCATGGTACGATATTTTAAACCGGCAAAAATATTTTTTTCAAAAATAACAGCGTTTTCCAGCGATGCTTTGGTATGCAGGTTGCGGCGGATTCCTTCCCGGACAAGAAAATAGTCCTTAATTGTTTGTTCGGTCATAATCTTCAAACTACCATAAAATGACTTGACCGGTTGATCCGTAACCCAGTCAAGAAACTCATTTACGGTCATTTCGTGATCGGGAAAAGTGATGATTGGATCATCTAGAATATCCTGGATTGATGGTGAACCTGAATTTATTTCCGGGCTGTATGGTAATTGCATAAGCATTGGAGATACTTGCTGATCGGGGGGATATTGTTTTCGGATTTCCTGCATCACAATGCTCCACTGGGGATTGTGGATTACTGCAGTTTTATCGCCCATAAAATTATTGACAAATGAGTAATACAGTTTATCCTGTTCCTGTTTTTTAAATTGATGTGATAACTTTTCCCGAGACTGATCAAAATCCGATTGGGTAAGTAGTGGATTATAGACCCGGTTTTCCAGCTTCAGGATATGCCAGCCGAAGCGGGACTGGACAGGTTTCGAATAGCGACCGTGTTTCATTTTAAAAAGGGTGTCTTCAAGAAATGGATCCAGGTCGCCATATGAACACCAGCCGAGGTCGCCGCCATTTGGTTTAAGCGTGGAATCTTTAAATGTTGAATAAGCAATCTCCTCGAAATCAGTGCCAAGTTGCAGTAATTCATAGAGTGAATCAATTTCTGCTTGGGTTTTGGCAAATAGGTGACGAACATGTAGCTTCTGACTGGTATAGGAAAACAGTTTTTTAAGATCGGATTCGTCCGGAACGGGAGTTTTTATTTCGACTTCCTGCTTGAACAATTCCACCTTGATTTTTCGACGGGTTGTACGCCGGCTGACTTTTTCAACGTCCTTTTGGGTTATTTTTCCTGTTGTAAAACCATTCTGGGCCAGAATATAGGCGTCAATTAGAAAATCCAGATGCTGTTTGCGTTTTTGTGGAGAATCATGAGTATTTCCGTATAGAATGGTGTTGAAATAATTTTCTTCAAAATCTTTCAGGGAAATAACGTCGGAATTAACTGAAGCAAGGATTTCAGAGTTTTCCGGTTTTGAGCAGTGTACTCCGGATATGCACGATGCTATCAGTAACAGAAAATTCACACAACTGATGGATTTGAAGAATATTTTCACTGTTACTCTTTTCTAATTAATTCAAAACCTTGCTAAAATTAACAGAATGCCTGATGTATCAAAAGATTTTAATCGATAGGTTAATCCGTTTTTGCACAATTGAACAGAAATTTGTTAAGACTTCTAACTAACTGCAAAAAAAAGCCTGAAAAACGGCGTTTTTTAATTAAAACACTTGACTTTTCCCGATATATTCGATACTCTAATCTTAAATTATGTTGAGCAGTTGATACATAGAAACAATTTACCGTGATTGACTTAAACAATCGCTGATAAAGGTTAACCAAACAATAAGGAGGATGTTATGAAAAGATTGTTAATGTTGGTTTTCGTACTGACGCTGTTCTTGAGTCTTTCCGTCTTTGCGGCGGAAAACGGAGAGAACGCTTATGTCAAAGTCTGGGATTCTACCAACGACGATCCCACAGCCGGACTATGGGATGTCAAATATATGGGAGATATGGACGGAGACGGCTTAAAGGAAATTTTAACGTGTAGTGATGAAGCTGGCGCAACACTCTATCTGTATGAGTGCTCCGGAAATAATGATTATACTCAGGTATGGTCCTACGTCATTTCTGAGGTGTTATGTAACGATAGCTATGTGTTGGCAAAAGGTGACCTGGATGGCGATGGTCTGGCAGAAATTGTTGCCGGTGTAGCCACATCGAATGTAGTAACCCAATTTGGGATCCATATTTTTGAATGGGACGGTATTGAAGGCAGCGACACCTATACACTTCAGACGATGTACAATGTGAACGAAGCCGCCGGTGGCGGCGGATCGATCACCGTTCTTGAAATTGCTGATTTTGATGCCGATGGTGTCCAGGAGATGTTTATCGGTGAAACCATCAATGATGACTTTTTTATTGTTTCCCTTGATACTACAAGTGACTTTGAGTTTCCAAGCTGGATCGTCGAATTTGAAGATCGCCTTGACGATGCCGGCGATTATACACCCTGGGGCTTTGTTGCCGGAGATTTTGACGCCGACGGTCTGACCGAATTGGTTAGCACTGAGTGGGATTTCAATGGATTAATTGTTATCCAGGTAGATGCCGCAGACACCTATTCACGGGAACTCTGGTGGAATGATATGACACCAGGAGTCGATGGAGCTGCTCTACGTTCATTATGTGCCTATGATCTGGACGCTAATGGATTTAAAGAATTAATTCTCCCTTCATGTACCGGTGGTATCATTTATACAATAACCAATACCGGTACGTTTGTTGGTCTGGACCAGGTTGCGGGCGCTCTGGATTCCTTAACAGCAATTGATGATATCAATGGCGCTGCATTAGGTGATCAGGATATGTTTCTGGGAAGCATCGGTGAGCCGGATCTTTATCTGACTGGCGATGATGGCGAGATTACGGATCTGGAATATATTGGCGGTGATTATAAAGATATGGCCAGTTGGGAATTGCACTCGGTATGTGTGGATACGAATGTTCGTTTTCAACATGTTGCTATTGGTGATTTTGATAGTGACGGGCTGAAAGATTTTGTTGTCGTCCATAAAGATGACGGTCAGCCGGCAAAAATACGGATTTTTGAACACGAACCGCTTGAACAGGGTCCATATACAATGGTTACTGAAATGGATAGTTCTGCTTATCTATATCAAACCAGGGGACTTTGTGCCGGATCTGATTTAGACCAGGACGGTAAAAAAGAGGTGTTTATAACTGACTATCGTAGTGGTGGATTTATACACGGGTTTGAAGCCGTTGCCGATAACACGCTTGAGTGGATATGGTCATCCGATACATTGAAATCCGGTTATTATGCTTCAAACCGCAATGTGGTTACCGGTGATATGGATAATGATGGAATCGGAGAGGTCATTTTTGCATGTGATGGTAATGCCGGTGATGGAGTGAGCGGATCTGCCGGATTGAATTTTTATGAGTGGGACGGCAGTACCGATAATGGATTTACTGTCTATGGAAAAACCATGATTGAAGACGCTCTTAATGGTGATCGCTGGAGATTTGAAGCAATTCAGGCTCCAATTGATATTGATGGCGACGGGACAATGGAAATGATGATAGCCAATAACGGTTCAAATAATGAGATTGGTGATCGTTTTTATATTATTTCCATCGACGGCACTTTTGAGAGCGGATTTTTCTCAACTACTGTAGAAGCGTCTTGGAACCAGGCGACTGAGGCATTTATAGGTTCTCCTTATTTTGCCGATTACGGAGACCTGGACGGCGATGGAACGCTGGAAATCATATTTGCGGCCTGGGATAATGGCGGTTTATTCATTGTTGATGTGACGGGCGCCGATACATATGAGAAGCTCGTATACATTCTTGCTGATCCGTTATCGCATGATGCTGTAGCCTATGGTGGTACGTCCATTGCGGATTTCGACGGTGATGGCCGGGATGAAGTAATTTCACCAATGTATACCGGTGGTGGTGAAGATTATTATACGACAATCTTGAACATTGATGGCGTAATTGCTGATGCAACAGCAGAAAATAACGTAGGAATGGTTCGGGGTCCGTGGTTAGGCGCCGGTATCGGGCAGTGCGCGGCCGCTGATTTTAATGGCGATGGAAAATATGAATTTTATGGTTCAAATTATTCTGCCAATACAATGGAATTCAGCTGTGTTGGTACCGATCCGACAGTTCCTGAATCATGGGAAGTTAAATCCTGTTTGTCCTATAATGGTGACAATTTTGGTAAGTCTTCCGGTGCTTTTGCTATAGATGCGGCCGACGATTTAGATGGTGATGGCAACCCGGAAATTGTCGTTGGATTTTTAGATATTGCCGACCGCACCACCTTTTTACAGGTTGCAGAATATACCGGAGGAACTTTTATTGTTAAGGATTGGAAAGTTATCACACCGGCAGACTACAAACTGTCGCAGAACTTCCCGAATCCTTTTAACCCGACAACCCAGATCAACTTTGAGTTGCCTCTTGCCAAAGACGTAACCCTGAAGATCTATGATATGCTGGGTCATGAAGTTGCCTCACTGGTGAATGAGCACAAACAGGCTGGTGCTTACACCATTACCTGGAATGGCAAGAACAACGCTGGTATGAATGTTTCTACCGGAAACTACATCTATCAGCTGAAAGCCGGTCATGTGGTTAAGAGCAAGGTTATGACGCTCGTTAAATAGAAATACTGAGTTTATCAGAAAGACGAAAAAGGGCGCTTTTACAGCGCCCTTTTTTATTGATTTGGAAATACAACTAACAGACAGCTCCAACCATATTAATAAAAACTTTCCCAAATGTCGCAGATAGAATCTGATGAAATTCAGCCATTTAACTGAAAAGAGCCTCTAACAGAACATGCGGTCAGTTATTTCATCTCGCTACAGGTTTGTACCCAGTAGCGGAAATATAGTATAACAATACAGTTCCTAAAGAAGAAAACGTTCCGTAGCAAAGCCACGGAACGAGAGTAAAAAGAAGAAGGCTGATAAAAAATAGTCGTTAAAAAGACAGACCAATCGAAAAGCGGTGAACATTATTTAATATTCCAAAATCAGAATATGCATAGTCGAAGTGTAACGATGCAAAACCTCGGATACTGTAGTGAATTCCGCCGCCAACTGCTATGGTCTCTTCACCATCTTCAAGGAAAAGATTGGTGTAACCGCCTCGTATAAATAGAAATTCTTTTAACGAATATTCAAAACCGACATTCATACTTTCCAGATTGTCACTGGGGTGCATTGCATCTGCGGCCACGGTCAGACGACTGATTCGGGTTTTAAGAAGATCCATAGCTACACCGAGACGTAGTGTCAACGGCAGAGACCAAGAATCAGTATTGAGATAGGCGTTTATTCTATCGTTGTTTCCTTCAATATTGGCGTCAATATCGTGTTTGACCAGGGCGTCTTTACCGGACAATGTCATTTTATTTCCAAAGTTTGAAATGCTCATTCCGATGGTCATTCCGTTTAAACGGGTTTTAAAAAGGGTCCCGATATCAACAGCAAATGCGCTGGAGCTCATGTGATATATATCTTGCTGGATATACTTTCCGTTAAATCCGATTGAAAAGCGGTCCGTCAAGTTCCGGGCATAACTGATTCCGAAGGACATATCGTTTACCGAGAAGAGTTCACCGGTTCCTTCCGGTTCCAGAATCGTCCGAATTTCCATGTCTCCCATATTTAAACCGGTATAGGATACCCCGAATGCACTAGCGTCATCGAGTTTAATTACCATACTGGCAAAATCGTAATTTATGTCCGCGAGCCACTCTGTATGGTTTAAAAGCACTTCGTTTCTTTCCAGTTTAGCCATTCCTGCCGGATTCCAATAAATAGCACTGGCATCATTGGCCACAGCGACAAATGCTCCGCCCATTCCAATAGCACGGGCACCGGCTTCGATTTCCAGAAACGTAGCACTGGTGGTTCCGACCTTGGACACATTTTTGACAAACCCGGCCTGAAGCGAAGTCGTTATCACAATTGCCATCAATATAGAGATCGCTTTATTTGTTTTCATGAGTTGATCCCCTTCTATTTAATCACTGCGAATTTACCGATTTTAGTACCTATTTCCGGTGCATAGACATGGAAAATATATACTCCGTATGCGATATCCAGACCGTCCTTGGATGTTAAATCCCAGGATTCCGAGCCATTATCAAGTGTCGAACTGTGATAAAGAGTCTGTACCAGGTAACCTCTCAAAGTAAAGATTTTAATGGTACATTCCTGTGGCAGATGGATGAAGTCGATTTTTCGGGTTCCACGTCCGGAAGTGTAGAGATGCTGAGGCTCCCAGGATGCCGCGATTATGTATGGATTGGGCACAACTGCGATATCATCCAGCTGGTCTTTGGCTTTTTGCACATCTGTAAATGCAGCATCGGTTGTAAAAGAATACACATCGTCCGACCGAAAAGGCTTGCTGATTCTTAATGTGAATATGTCACCCGGTTTGGGAGCAAAAGTGTCCCACGTTTGCCCATTATAGCTGTCAAAGCCCTGATGATTTCCTACCCATAACAAATCTCCATCGGCAAAAAGCGAATATATGTTTTCAGAACGAATCAAGCCGTCACTCAGACGAATTTTCCGGGCATGACTATCATCTGCCGGAATACCATCGGCAATACTGTATATGGTGATACCTTTGTCTGTTCCGATCCACAGGCTGTCCTGATAATCAGTAACACTGCGCACTTTCCCGGATGTCAGCAGGCTGGATGGTATACTTGTCCAGCTGTACTGGCTGGAGTTAAAAACGGCGATTCCACCTTCAGTCGTAACGATAATTCCCCAGGAATTCTCGTAAAAACCGGTGACAATCTTATTTGGTAAAACACTTAAATCTATGGCATTTAACATATTACCGTCAAATGTAACAACACCACTTGCTGTTCCAATCCAGATTGTTCCATCCTGATCTTCAAAAATTGAGCGGATGTCATAGGATGTCAGTTGGCTGTCAGCCGCGGTATAAAACTCAAAATTACCCGGTCCCATATAGCGTGTCAGTCCATTAGCAGACCCCATCCAGACCTCTCCATTACTGGTTGTTAGAATGGTTTTGATATTATAATTTCCCGCTGCAACCGTGTCAATTTCCGGACTACTCTGTCCTGATGTTGAGCTGACACCGTTTATATGAGCGATCCATAAACTGTTATCCACATATTCTGTAATGAAATTAATGGACAGGTTGTTGAAAGATCTTCCACTCTGTGGAACCCATTGAGATCCATTATAATAGCTCAACAATCCCTGGTCGCCTGCGGAAACTGCCCACAAGTTGTTCTGAGAATCTTTAAAGATCTGTTTGATATTGGGAAGTGTGCTTTTCATTTCCATTTCCCATGTCCCCCTATCGACTTTTGTAGAGGTGATATCGTAGCTGGTGATAATCGGTAAGATTTTGTCACCGTGGGACAGTTGGCCGCTGGTATTTTTGTTAAAATAAATAAAATCGGAACTGTCGCCGCTTGTTATGTCCTTTACCCAGAAATTGGCTTGTTTATTGTTGAAGGATTTAAATTGAACACTGTCGGTAACGATGATCTGGTAATCGTGAGGTATCGTCACGCCAGCGTTTGAGTATTTTTTGGTGGCATGTGTAAAAAGAATGGATGGATTGTTCCACATACTGGCACTTTCCATTACCCCGATTGGACTGGCCTTAACCTTAACATGCATACCGTATACAAAGTCATTAAACACTTCTCCGTTTATCCAGGGGGAATCGATTATCAGGGTTTCGGGATCCGTAGGATAGGTCACATCAAATAGCGAATAACATGTTGTAGCCCGCTCGCGCTCTTCATCGTCCCGGAAATCAACATTCGGTTCGCCAGGATAATCAGGATTGCCGGGAATACCGGGAGTCGGAACTCCATCGCCTTCACCCTCATCATTGGTACCGGCAATACCGTCAAGACCCACATCGTGACACAACGTTTCACCGGGGTCGAGAACACCGTTGCCGACATCTGAAAAGGATTCACCAGCTTCGCTTTTTTGGTAAAGGCCGTCGCCGTTTGTGTCAACCCAGTTAATTTTGTGATTGTTCTCGGTTCCCCAGTCATCATAAACTGAGTCAACTCGAGTGCTTAAGGTTGTGTCCCAAGGAGTGCTGGTACTGTCAATAAGAAGAATTGTTTTAGTGATATATTTGAAATCCAGAGTATCAATCAGGCCGTCGCCGTCATTATCAAAACGGTCGATCAGATTGGTGTATTTATTATAATTGTCATGAGCCGGATCGGGATTATATTCCGGGTTGTAGCCGGTTTCAAGAGAATCCGGAATTAAATCGAGACCGTAATCCCGAAAGTTTTCGCCATCATTCCAGATTCCATCCGGTATATCATTCCAGGCGATCCAGTCACCATCATTATCGATACCGTCCGTTTCCGTATCCTTAAAACGAATTTCGAAAGTTGTTGCATTGGGAACCAACAACTCATCAACGAAATCTATACTAACGATTCCGGTTCCGATAAATGTTGAAGAATCAATCACAGAAATTGCCGGACTGGTATATCCGGCTACCGGTGCATTTGGTACAACGACAACGGTGTTATCGTCTGTTGCAATGACTTGACCGGTTACATCAGTATAGAGGCGTTTGGTACATTCCGAGGGTTGCATTGGAGGAAGAGAATCCCGTTTGACCCAACCATTTTTATAAAAATTTTCATAATATCCTTTATCATATGAACATACGGCATAATAGTATGTCTGTCCATTTCTCACGGTTGAATCCACAAATGAGTATTGCAAACCGGTGTCCTCGCCTAGATCGAACTTGACGCCGTTGTAATCAACTGGATGCAGACCGGATAAACCATTTTCAATGTCAAATTGGGCAACAGGTTTATTAAAAGTTAAATTACCATAAGCGTCTGAAATCAAGCGGGATTCAAGAAAATTCGGATCGGTTGCTCGATATATCCGGTATCCTTCAAAATCTTTTCCGTAAATATGATCTATTGAAGTTTCGGCAATTTTATCCCAGTAGAGAGTCACTTTATGGTCGCCAGCGACAGCTGAAACTTTTGGTTTTCGGGGTGGTTTGGCGAATGCATAATCTGCATCATAAATCTGCTGAATAACTTCTGCATTTCGAAAAATATCCTTTTCGTCTTCACCAAGTACCATTGCGACGGAAAATTTCCGCCGGCTGTTGACAGAATCATTCAGTGCTGATGGCAAAGAAAAGTATCCGGAACCATAAAGAAAAGTCAGGTCAACAGTGTTCTGGATATTTCCAAAATTATCCGGCCTGGCTGCCAGCCAGATCAGTTCATCATTTGCACATAAAATAGCTGGCCAAGGACCCGCGGAAAAACTGGTCAATCCGATCTGATCAGATTCACTATTATCGGTGTATTCAAAATTCGGCTCGCCGGCGTCCGGGACACCATTATTTTCAGAACCATCCCAGTCCGGACCGGGGTAATCTCCATCGTTTGGTCCAATACCGTCTGAACCCTTATCGTCTAATACCGGATCCCAGTCGCCGTCGTTGTCAATACCATCAGCCTGGCTTTCATCAATCATATTATCGTAGTCGTTATCAATATTATCAAGGGGATTGCCCGGAGACTCGAGGAATCGCCAGCCAAAATATGCCGGTTTAAAGCCACCTTTGACATTACTCCACATATTATGATCCCATTGATATACAATTGAGTTGGGTCTGTCAAACCAGGCATCATCATCATGTTGGTCACCATCGTCACCAACGTCGGCATCACCGTACATGGCAAAAACAGTCTTTTCATAGTTAACATCACCGGTGTTGTTTATCCAATAAGTCCAGATAATCAAATCTTCGGCGGCCGGATGGGCCCACTGGTAACCGCGAACGTCTACCTGAAAAGCCAAACCCCGAATATTTCCTTTCATGATGGAATATTCAACACTTGCTTGATCGGTCCGGTTGCTGGTGGCGAAATCGGCACTCAGAACAAGATAGTTTGAGTAGCCATCCGCATTTACATCGCCGACCGCTTTAATTGAATAGAAATCGGCGTTTTCTTCTAAAGGTCCGTTATATACTTTCACGACATCATTTCTGCCGTACACTTTGATAAGATCTGGGTGAAAAATGTAATCATCGGCAGTTAAAAAAAGGGAATTTCCATCTACGGTTATATCGCCTGTCAGGCGGCGATAGTTTGGGCTGCTGGATGGATAAAAGGGAAACTCATCATTGTCATAATCATTCATTGCAAAGTAGGTTTCCAGGTCACCACGAACGTATTTACCGTACTGGCCGTTCCAGTATCCACACCAGCTTTGATCTCTATCGGGCCAGCAATCGGGCCAGGATTCCGAATCATCACTCATGGCAATTTTATCCTGTAACGGATTAGCATACCCAATGATGGGATCAAAGCCTAACTGGCGGCCATTTTCGTCTTTATCCATTTGGTTCCGCGAATCAACCACAATACCATCGGAGAAAATGTGAATGGGTAAACCGTCGGCATTATAAACTTCAGCTCCGATTATCGGTGTAAATTCGGCAAAATAACTACGCCCGGAACCCTTCGGATAGATGCCGGAATTCAATCGACCGGCAATATTCCAGTTACCGATTCCGCCAAAATTATAGAAAAGGGTCAGAATCAAATTGCCATCCATTATTCCGTCTTTACGATCAATGTATGCTTCGGTCTGAGTACTTTTTCCTAATCCGAACAATCCGGTGGTGGATTTAACTTTCCCATCAGCAGCTACTAACGCACTAACTCCTATCAGAATAAGAAGTAAAATCACATAGAATTTCTGGCAACGATTTATCATAGGTATTTCCTTTATTTGAATTGAATTTCCGCACCAAACTTGATTTGTCGTGGAGGAGTGTAATAGTCAGGGCGAATATCATAGCCAACATCAGTTTCCTGGCCATCACGGATATTGTAATCTGCCCGGCCGGTTCTGGCAAATACATAGCGGGCATTTCGGCGGTCAAACAGGTTTGTGATTTTACAGGTAAGAGCAATTTGGTATTTACCCAATTGCAGTTTCTTGAATGTTTTTACATCGACATTATACTGGGCCGGTTTTCGATCACTGTTTTTAAACGTTTCCGGGTCGCCTTCAACATTTGATGGGGTATATGGCAATCCACTGCCATAGTAACCCAGAAAACTCACTCCCCAGGAACGCGGGTCAGAAATTGAAACGGATGCGTTTAATGTGTGGCGTTGATCCCAGTCAAGAAAAATAAGTTGTTTTTGAGGTTCTGCGCCAGCGGCCACATCCCAGAAATTTGCATTGGGATCAGACGCATTTCCCTCTGCTATACTATAGGTATAATCAACAGACGCTGCGATCAGTCCTGTCCGGCGTTTATTTAGGGCAAAGGTTATGCCTTTGGTATTTCCAAAATCATAGTTGATATACTTGGCATAAAATGTACCGGCAACATAGGTTTCAATCACTTCGGTACTGGTTAAATTACGGACATCCTTATAAAAACCGGTAACATCGAATGCCATATCGGGAGTAATCTGCTGTTGTAAACCGACTTCATATTGGACCGTACGCTGGGGCTCTAAGTCGGTATTTCCCATTGTGCTGGTATATCCGGAGGAAACTTCAAAATCAGGGTTGTTATACATATATGTCAGAGATGGCATCTGGAGAAAGTGACCGTAGGAAAAGTGAATTACACCGCGATCTGTAATGGGATAGGCAATCCCAAAGCGTGGACTTATCTGGGTTTTTGGTTTGGCATCCTTAAACCAGTATTCCAGTCGTTCTTCGGTGGTTTTATCGACTTCCCCTCCGTCCTGCACACCATTTCCTTCACTACCGTCTACGTCAGGCCCAATGTATCCGGGATCATCCGACCCAATTCCATCTGTGCCGTAATCCCAAAAACGATTTTTGGGATAAAATGGGGAATACGGATTTGGATCCCGTGGATCATTTAGAATCTTACCATTTGAATTAAAATATTCATATCGCAGTCCGATATTGACAATCATGTCGCTGAACTCCATTTTGTCCTGAATATATACCGACCAATCATAGGGAGTATGATAGGATTTGTCATAATTGATGCTGGACTGATAGATCTCTGTGTTTGGATCGGCGGGATTATAAACAGGAATTGTGGGCAACCAATCCGTGTCTTTATTTACCTGAACTACATAACTTAAACGGTCAACAGAAGTTGTTTTATATTCGAAACCCCATCTTATCAGATGGGTCATGTTTATCTGGCTATTAAAATCAAATTTTAGGGTGCGGTAGATCGAGGTTCGATAATAATGACTCATTGACATTCCACCTAAATAAAAGGCATAACCCGAAAACAGATTAAACACCAGAGGATCCGTGTTGTACTTGGTAGAATCTTCAGGATCTTCATTCCAGTAGTATTTATACGTATTTTCGGTATAGGAATATTTCAGGGAATAGTAGGTTCTGGAAGACAGAGTGTGATTCAGTGTTAATATTCCGTTGAAATTGTTTGAATAATAGGTGGGCCGTCCGTCCGGATTATATTTGTATAAATGGCTATAGGTCTGGTATTCAGTCTTGCTGCCTTGACAACTGGCGATCAGTTTCAGGTTTGATGTCAGGCGAAAAGACAATTTTCCCTGTCCCGAAAATTGTGTCGACCAGTTCATAGCAATGTCTTTCTGGTTCCCAAGATTAGCTGTGTCCAGATCCCATTGCGTATGAGTCGAGTCCAATACCCAGGAGTCGGGATTAAAATACCGCTGGCCCCAGAGATAACCCAGTTCGTTATTATAGCGGCCCGAGGCAAAAAAGGAGAATCGGTCTTTGAACAGAGGCAAGGGTCCGCTGAGACTTCCCTGAATATCGGTGATACTGCTTATCTGAAAATCATCGCCTTTGTAATAGATATCGGTGTCTTTTGTATAATAGTCTCCCAGGTAAAAGGACATATTGCCAGTGTAACGGTCAAAGTTGCCCTCTTTGGTGACGATATTGATGATACCTGACATCGCCTGACCGTATTCGGCATTAAAAGTACCACTTACGATCTGGAGCTCTTGAATTGCGTTATTCTCAATTTCTACCCCCATAGTATTGCTGTAAGGATCAGTGACTGAAATCCCATCAATTAAATAGGATATTTCATTCGAACGGCCACCGCGAATATGCAATTCGCCGCCGCTGCCTTCAATGATGCCAGCCTGCATTTTGACGACTTCTTCGAATTCCTCTACCGGCATTTCATCGATATCTTCACTACTGACAATGGCTTGTGATGAGGTCACATCCATCTGTATCATAGATCGCTGAGCTGTTACAACAACCGATTCCCCAAGATCGAGAACTGTCGATTCCATCTCAATCTTTACATTTGTCGTCAAATCAATCCGTACGCGCACATTTTGGACGATAACCGGTTTAAAACCGATCATGGATGCTTTCAGATTGACAGTTCCCGGCGGAATATTAATAATGATAAAATTGCCCTGAGTGTTACTGGCTGCTCCCATGGTTGTTCCTTCAATTACGACATTGACTCCCACCAAAGGTTCACCGGTTTGTGAATCGAGGATACGCCCTAAAATTTTTCCGGAAATTCCAGCGTAACAAATATTGACCGCCAATATCAAAATTACCGTGCTTGCCCAACGTATCCGCCTCATTTAACCTCCTCGGTATATATCATAAACTAGTTAGTTAGCACACCGCACATACAATTGCAATTATAGTTTAAAAGAATTGAAGTTAATTTCAATGGTAAAAACAGGGCTGGAAAAAAATCTTCAGACTATTTTAGAAATTATAATTAATCTGGTAACAAATACGCAAAAATGTTGTATCAGAATGTGAAAAGAATCGCAAATCGCTGTGTTTTTTCTAGTTTGTCATAATCCACAAATGCCCAATCGACCCCCAGTTTCATCATATTGTAAATGGGATAATTTATACCGGCGCCGAATGTTGGCGAACCACTACCCAGAAAATCAATAGTTTTACCGGCAAATATGTCGTTGCCGAACTGCCGAATCCCAGCGCGTAGAAAAATGATCTCATTCCAGCTGATTTCTGTTCCAAGATTGAGATATTCATCCACATCGTTTGGATGAACGGCGTCGACAGCGGCGGTGACGCGCATAAATTCATTGTGGATGATATCCATGGAGACTCCAACCCGAAAAATCAGCGGAAGCGACCAGAATTCGGTGTCAAGATGTGCGTTAATATTGTCATTGTTACCACTAATATATGGATCCGCATCATAAGTGATCAGAGCGTCCTGACCGGTCATCTGCATATCTCCGCCGAAATTGGATATACACATACCGATTTTCATATCATTGAATCGGGTGCGGAAGAGAGAACCAACATCAATGGCGAAGGTACTGGCGCTCATATGCCAGATCTGTTCCTGAATATATTTAGCATTAAAACCAATCGAGAAACGGTCGGTCAGGCGTTTGGCATAAGAAGCCCCGGCTGAAATTCCCGATACGGTAAACATTTCACCGGTCCCGTTCGGATTTTCTTCCGTTCTGACCATCATCTCACCCATTGTCAATGATGTAACGCTGGCGCCAAACGTACCATACTGGGCCATAGGAATGACAACGGCTCCGTAATTATGAGCAATGCCGGCCAGCCATTCGGTGTGGTTCAGAAAAACCTGGTTGCCTTTCAGGTCCGCAGCACCGGCCGGATTCCAAAAAAGTCCGGAAGCATCATTAGCTAGAGCAACAAAGGCATCTCCCATGGCACTTGCCCGGGGACCAACACTTATTTTTAAAAATTGCGCACTGGTTGTGCCGACCTTGGATTGGGCCATAAGCAATCCGGGAAACCCAAAGCAGATTAGCAGAAGGAGGGCATTTTTGGGTGCTTTCATAATCATATCCTTATTCTATTAGTTTATTTAATGATTGCAAATTTACCGATTTTTGTACCGCTCTCAGTTTCCACATGATAGATATACAAACCGTAGGCAATTTCAAGATTGTCTTCATTAAGAAGATTCCAGGATACGGCACCGCTGTAAATATTGTTATCAATTCGTATTTTTTTGACCAGTTCTCCATTCAAAGTATAAATTCGGATAGTACCGCTGCTTGGTAAATTGATGAAGTAAATTTTTCGTTCACCACGTCCTACAACGAAATCAGGTTTTGGTTCCCAAATAGCAGTCGCGACATAGGGATTAGGAACAACAGCAATATCACCGAGCTCATTTTTCAAGAGTTTTTCGTCAACATATGCCGCTGTCGATGTGAATTGATAGGAATCCAGACTTGAAAAGGGTTTTTTTGTAAATATACGTAGCTTGTCACCAGGTTCAGGATTGTAACTATACCAACCATCGTTAGCAGAATAAAAATCGAGACCATACTTGTTGCCAATTACAAGCCGATTCAAATTATCAACATACAGCGCGGTAACATTATTATTGGTTAACTCGCCGGTCTCAAAGGAATATCGACTGAAATTCCAGTTCCCGGGATCTAGGGGGCTACTATAAAGTCCGGTCTCAGTGGTACTTCCGCTGACAGCAAGATAAATTGAATTATTATAGTATGCAATTGAGAGTATCTTTGCCTCCGGTAGTGTTGGTGATGAAATCGGAACCCAACTACTCCCATCATAATAAGCGACACCTGCTTCCGTGCCAGCATAAATCGTCGAATCTATTTCAGCCAGTTTGATTACTTTGCTGCTATTCAATCCTATGTCTGTATAAGGTGTCCATGTACCATTTTTTATTTTACTCAGTCCTTGGTCGGTTCCGATCCATATCCGGTTTTGTGAATCACGTAACATGGCATAGATATTTAATGAAGGCAATTCATCTGTGTCGGGTGTCAGATCATAGGAAAAGCGGCCGTTTTCGAAAATAGTAATGCCTGCTGCTGTTCCAATCCATAGTTTATTATTTGAATCATTCACCAGTGCCCGGACATTCGGATTGATCAAGTATTCGTCGTTTACTTCCAGAATTTCATAACTATTCCAAAATTCCAGGCCAGTCCCTGTGCCAATGTATATATCCCTGTTGTGATAGGTGAACGCGTTTACGGCTGTTGTCCTGCTCCATGTGGTCCAGGTATTTCCGCTTAATTTTGCCATTCCCATACCGTCGGATCCAAACCACAGATTGCTTTTATTGTCCTGATATATTGAAATTGCTTTTTCAATAGGAGCATTAAATTTTATTTCCCAGGTTCCTTTATAGGTACTTCCGGCAAAAACAATAGGAACAATCTTGTCACCGGATAGAATATTACCGGAGTTATCCTTGGCGAAATATACTACATCAGCTGTGTCTGCGGTCGTCAGCTCGGTGACTAAAAATCCCATGCTTTTTTTGTTGAATGAAACATCCACGATAGTATCCTTCATCTCGATCTCAAAATCGCCGGGGTATTTATATGTTTTCCCGGCATTTAAGTAAAGGCCAATAGATATTTTATAATTACAGTCACCGGAGATCCAACCGGTGGATTCTTCGAGAATTTTGGTATCATCATTCCAGACCAGAATTTTTAGTCCGTCAATATAAGGATTGTTATCTTCACCGTTCATATATGTGGATTTTTCGATCAACAGTTCCGGATTATCCGGATCGTTGATATTGTATAAATCATAGTATCGTGTTTCACGCATTAATTCATCAAAGTCCAGAGAATCCAGCACACCGTCATTGTCGTTGTCTATGGAGTCCATTGACGTATCGGTAAACCGGATTTCATAGCTTTGATTGTCTTTTATGGCTGTTGGATCAATTACTGATACCGAGATTTTTCCGGTACCTCCAAATTCAGTATTCTCATTAGATAAAGTTAATTCAGGCGGTTGATATCCGGCAGAAGGCGCCCGGGGGGTAACCATGGCAGTATTATCGTCGAGGCGGATTTCACCAGTAATCGTTCGCTCAATACTTTTTGTACATTCGGTTGGCGGGATATTATTTACTACAGACCCGGAATCATAAGCAACTACAGCATAATAATATGTCATTCCATTCATGACGGTTGTGTCGGTCCAGGAATGTTGTAAACCGGTATTGTCTCCCATGTAATAGTGAATTCCGTTGATCTGTTCGACCGGGTGGGGCCCTTCCCAATTATCAACTAAATCAAACTGAGCGATTGGCTCCCATAGTTTGGGATTTCCCTCTGCGTCGGTTATTGTGAAGCAGTCATTGAAGCCAAAATCGGTTGAGCGATATATCGCATAGCCGGCGAAATCAAATTCATAAACAGGGTCCCGTGAGAATTCGGAACGAGTGTCCCAGTAAAGTGTTACTCGCCCATCACCGGGAACGGCAGAAACAAGTGGTTTGTCCGGTGCTTTAACGAAGCGGTATCCGGCATTATAAATCTCCTGAACAATACCGGCGCTGTTATACAGGTCTTTTTGATCGTAGCCAAACAGTAGGGCAATTGAGAAGCGGCGAGTGTCACCCGGATTCATGATGATCGGGCCTGATGAGTAAAGAAAAACATTATCGGTCGTTTGACTGAAACTGGAATCGATGATTTCTGCTCTCATCATATTGTAGAAGGCCACATCCTCGGAGGGATAGATTTCATGATATCCTATAACATTGAATGATGTCAGACCAATCTGGTCAGCTTCATCAAGATCGGTTTCATCAAAATTGGGTTCCCCGGCATCGGGAATACCATTTGCTTCGGTGCCATCGGTGTCGGGACCGGGGTAGTGTGTATCCAATGGCCCGACCCCATCATGTCCGGTATCATCATTAATGTCTTCGCCCTCATCCCAGGTACCGTTACTATTGTAATCAGCAAAAGCCATCCAGTCGCCGTCATTATCGATGCCATCCTGCATGGATTCATCGAACATGCCATCTTCATCGTTATCGATTTGATCGTAGGGCTCACCAGGGCTTTCCAGGAATTTGTAGCCGAAATAACCCGGCATAAAACCACCATCACCGCGGAAATCATGGTCCCAGGCATAGACCATATCAATTTTTTTATCATAAGATGCATCATCATCACCGTAGTCATTGGCGCCTCCAACATGTGGATCACCAAACATACCAAATACGGCATCGCTCAATGTCTCTGTTCCCACGTTGGTAATTTCATAGATAAAGAAAATACAATCCTGTGCCAGAGTATGCGCCCATTGATAGCCGCGAGACATTGTCTGAAGTCCCAGGCCGCCGCGCTCATAGTCCGTTGTATCGGGGTAATAATAGTTACCTTTAATGTCCGAATGATAAACTTCATCAATTACTCCGTTATCTAGAGAATCCTCGTATACACTAGGAAAATCATAATCTGTGAGGTTAAATTCTTTGTTATAATAGTCGTCCATGATGAAATAGCTTTCCTCGTCGGCTGTCGTAACATTATACCCATATTCTCCGGGCCAGATATAATCCTGGAAATCATTGTTCCACCAGCTGGCTGGCCAGGAATCCGGTTTCCCATCATCGTCCGTATCGGATGACGGATTCATAGCAATATTACTTCTGGTAGGATCATTGTATCCGGAAAGAGGCTCCCAGCCCCAGGAAGCACCGCCGGGAGATATATCACCACCGTCATCGAGTGATTCGGTTAATATATAACGCAGTGTATTGCTTTTGGTTTTAACCTTCGATCCGACGATAATTCCAAATTCAAATCCATATCCTTCATTACTGCCGATGGGCCATTCCAAAGATGGCTCAGTAGTTGGTTTTCCAATAGTGCCATAATTGTAAAACAGGGTGCGGACACGGTTGCCCTTATGAATACCGGAGGCACGGTCGATACGACCACTGGCCTTGGCAATGTAATTTTCAAAATCGTGATACCGTTTCCAGTCGGCCAATGATGATTTTTTGTCGGGTTTTATAATAATTTCCTTGGTTTCAGGATGGACAAATTCTTTCTGCGTTCCGGCGTGTAGAAAAACTCCAGTCGCCAAATAACTTATTAAGATGAATTGTTTTAAATACATAGGTCTCATTGAAACTCCTCTACGAGCATCGGCTCGCTGAAAGGTATGGATTAGTGTATGCTTGCTTCTCATTTTATAATATCCGTACTTAAAAACCGACAGATAAACCAATGCGAACTTCACGCGGAGATTGATAGTACCAGGAGTAATTCAGGTAATCCGACAGATCGTGCCTGCCGTATGAATCCCCCTGGTTGGGCATATATGTTGGGGTTAGCGAATAAGTTGCGCGCCCTGTGTCATCAAACACATAACGTTCGTTCAGCTTATCGAACAGGTTATATATTTTTATAAATGCCATCACCCGCATTTTGTTAATTGTAAAAGTTTTATTGGCGTACATATCCCAGGTCATCTGGGACGGCTTACGCTGACTGTTTTCTTTGTCCAGACGATATCCCTGAAACTGCGGCGTATAGGGCAGTCCGGAATAGAGACGGCCAATGAATGAAACATTCCAATCCTCAGGTCCCATGGTTACATTCAGATTCAGTGAATGTGTCTGATCCCAGTTCAGAGGCACTACCTTTTTTTCACTTTCAACCGGCGGTTGAGTCTGGTTGTCGTAAAAAACAGCTAATGGGTCCGAAGCATTTCCTCTGGCGACCTGAAACGTATAATCGAGGGAAGCACCAACAAAACCAATTTTTTGTTGGTCCAGTGATAATGAAACACCTTTAACATATCCGTAATCCTGGTTGGTGTACATGGTATATTTATCACCGGCGCTATACAGTTCAAAAATTGCACTGCTTAGCAGGTTTTTAATATCATTATAGTAACTGGTGATTTCCAGTCGCAGACTCTGAGTTAGACCCTGGGAAAAACCAATTTCGTATTTAACGGTTTTCTGGGCATTCAGGTTGGAATTGCCGAGGGAACTGTTAAATGCTCCCGAAGTAATTTCAAATTCCGGGTTAGAATACAGATAGGCATAAGGCGGAATCTGGAAAAAGTGTCCATAGGAAAAGTGGATAGTTCCCATATCGGTAATGGGATAGGAAATTCCAAGTCGTGGGCTAATCTGGGATTTCTGTTCTGCGGCAACCAGGGCCAAATCATCCAGGCTGATCCGGTTTTCAATAATCAGGAGCGTATCGCGCATATCGGCAGGGAAGTAATAATTTGAATTGAAGTAATCATAACGCAAACCGATATTAATAATCATGTCTTCCAATTCGATTTTATCCTGAATGTAGGCTGAAAAATCTTCCGGGTTACGGGAATATCTATCATAAGAGGTGCTGGTTTTAGAAGAATATATTGTTGGTTCCCAGCTATTTACCTCGTTGACATAAACCGTGTAGGTTTTGTATTTCATGGTGTGCCGCTTGACTTCAATACCGGCTCTGAACTGATGAACTTTATTCATCTGATAGGTCAAATCAAAATCAAAGGCATTGGAAAGATTTGTTCTGGAAGTATATCCGGAATAAACTCCTCCGCTGTAGAATTCGTATGACATAGAGGTTTGAATTATATTTGGAAAATAGCCTGCATTCTGCCAGTTGTCAAAAACATAGGTTTCATCAGTAGAATATACTTGTGATAGCTTTACAGTATAGTACATCTTTTCAGAAAGACTATGGCTGAGATCGAGAATCTGGGTCAGATTACGGCGATGTCGGGTTGGTTGGCCGTCGGGATTATATTTATAACGATGGTATTCGCTGTATGTTTTATTGTCAATAGTAGAAGTCAGAATATTGTATCGAAGTTTGAGTTGGGGGGTCACCGACCAAGTAAGTTTTGTCTGAAATGACTGCTTGTCGTAGGTGTTCATAGGCACATACGCACTGTCTCCGGAGAAGCCATTATTCCATTCACCGTTCCAGTCATAGTCAGTAAAATATTCTCCGTCTATAACACCGTTATTGTTTAAATCATTAAACGGATCAACACCGAAATCAAACTGGCCATTGGCATTAAGATCAAAATAAGGCTCTCCGCCATCAAACTGATTGTTGCTATTGAGATCCCTATAATTTTCAAAAATGTTAAGTTGATCGGCATAAGGGCTTTGTAATAGCGTAATCGCTGTTTGGGGCTGAACAAACATAACGTCGTTGGTGTTATGTTCACGCATACCGTAATAATACCCTTCATTATAGTATTTTCTATACGAAGTAAAAAATTTCAGATTCTTTTTTAATAGCGGTACCGGACCGCTTATATTCATTTCCAAGTTAGTAATATGACCGGGGTTGACATCATCAATATTCATCCAGATATCATTGTGCTGACTGACATAATCACCGGCATAGGCCGAAATATTACCGGAAAGTCTGTTCCCACCGTCTTTGGTAACAATATTGACTATACCAGACATGGCCTGGCCGTATTCGGCGTCAAACGTACCGCTGACAACTTTCAGTTCCTGGATAATTGAATTTTCTACTCCTACCGGCATACCGCCAAAGGAAGGATCAGAAACCGATATACCATCGACCAAATAACCAATTTCCGAAGAACGACCGCCACGGATATGGATCTCGCCGCCAGCCCCTTTGGTGATACCGGCTTTGGTACTGAGAACATCACCGATAGTTTCTACCGGTAGTGCCTCCAGCTGCTTAGATGTTACAACAGCCTGTCCCGAGGTTACATCCATTTGAACGACAGGACGTGTGGCGAAAACCTCAATTACTTCACCCAAGTCGAGAACGGACGAGGACAAACGAATCTGCTGTTGGGTAGTCAGATCAACCATCACTTCAACATCTTTGACTTTATAGGTTGTATAACCGATCATTCCGGCAACCAGATTGTAGCGTCCGGCTGTGATGTTTATGATGTAGAATTCACCGTTTATATCAGTTGAAGCGCCAAGATAGGTATTTTCCAGATATACATTGACACCCATTAGCGGATCACCGGTTTGGGAATCGACAACCCGGCCGCTGATTTTTCCGGTCGTGCTGCCCATCAATATGAGGGAATACAGAAATAGTAAAAAAGCTAGCTTGCCAACACTTTTCAAAGCAATTCTCCTTTATAGTGATTCAATCATAATTGAGGTTAAATTAAACGGGATGGTTAAAAAAGTCAATGTATTAACTTAATTATTTCAAATACCATTAATATCAGGGTTTGAGAATTGTTGGATTCATTTATTTTTAGGTATATAGCAAAAAGAGATGCTTAATTTAATTAAAAATATTTTGATAATTACTTCCTCTATTTTTTCTTGAAAAATATCCCCGGGCGATTGCCTTTGGGGATGATGATCATGGTATGATTGCCGATCGTTACGGTGCGGTCATAATGTCCAATGATGGTGGTGTGAACTGGTATCAGGGAACTCAACCTGACACATCATCTTCCTTTTGGGCAAATGGCGTTGTAACAGTTCCGGGAACTGATGTGATCTTTGCCCTGTCGGATAATGGTGTTTTCTATACCTCGGATCTGGGTGCAACCTGGAAAAAATGGCAACTCCGACAGTTACCGATGATGATTATTACACATCTGCCGTTTTTCTGAGCAAAGATTTCGGATATTTCTTCACGGATGGCGGTAAGGTGTTACGTTTTGACGGACAGGTTGTCAGCGGTATAGTCACTTCTGAAACAAAGGTACTGGATCAGTACCAGCTGCATCAGAATTTCCCGAACCCTTTTAACCCGAGCACGTCGATCAGTTTCCAGATTCCTCAGACGAATCGTGTAAAACTGGTTATTTATGACATCGTTGGCAGAGAAGTGGTTTCCCTCATCGATAATCAGCTGCAACCGGGCAGTCATTCGGTTATCTGGAACGGTAAAGACAAGAACGGATATATGGTTTCGACCGGAGTTTATATTTATCAGTTACAGGCTGATGGTATAAGCAAAACCAAAAAGATGACATTCATGAAATAGTTGAATCCTGCTATCGTTAAAAAAAGGGGGAACCAACAGGTTCCCCCTTTTTGTTAAAATGATTTATACTGTTGCTCCGATACGTTCCGCCGTCTAAAGATGTTTCACGAAATGATAATTACCCGTCTGTTTGTCTCAATGATATATTTAGGCAGATAAGGCATTACAAAAATCCATAACCATTTGATTTATGTATGTTACTTTATCAATATAACCTTCATCGTTTTTTTCGATTCCTGAATCGTGGATTGTATCAGATATATCCCCGAACTCAATTCCCGGCAATCCACAGCAATCCGGTATTCGCCCGCCGGTTTGACGCCATCTGAAATGACTTTGATAACCTTGCCGCTCAGATCGCAGAGCGTCAATTTCACCGGCACCGATTTGCCCAGCGTCAGCGGAATTGTAAAGACGGCGTTGAATGGATTCGGATAGACGTCGCCGAGACGAAAATCTTCGGCAATTGCAGTTTGACTCGCGGGTATTGTCACCGTCGTAGTTTTATCGGTATGTTTCTTCTCGATTCCGGCGTAATTCACATCGCTGAGCAAATAGGTATAGGTCATTCCCGGCGCGCCGGATGGATCGGTAAACGAATACCGATGTTCAGATAATCGGCGATCAGAATAAAATCTCCACCGACGCTTTTACGACAAACGTTGAAGCCGAGATTTTCGATTTCACTTTCAGTTGACCAATTCAGTACAACGCTACTGGAAACGACTTTCGCGGAGAAGTCGGAAAGCGTGACGGGGAGGGAATAATCACCGCCGCCGAAGGTCCAGGTTTCATCATTCACGCCACTCGTATAACCGCCAAAAAGAACGATATTACCACTTCCATCCATACTGGTTTCGGCCATCCGGTAATCTTCTCTTGCCGATGGATTGGTGGAATTGGCATCCGTGCTCCAGGAATTAGTGTTCAAATCATAGATGTGGGTTGTGGTTTGAACGAAGCTATTAATGTCATATCCTCCGAAATACATCGTCTTACTATTAACGCGGCGGATAAATATTGTGTGATATAAGGTTATAAATGTTATCTTATAAGCATGAAAGAAACAGATTTAAGAAAACAGCCAGATGACGTTCGCAATCATATGAGAAAGCAAGCAATTCGGTTGATAAAAGT
>JAHJGX010000241.1 GCA_018824205.1 bacterium | reverse complement strand
GGTTACTTAGTAGAAAATCAAATAATTTCAAGGAATACGATACAGAATCCCAATGGATACGAACCATTTATCATAGAATTGATCGCTGTAGACCGTTTCATTTTTAAAATAAGCCAATTTACCCTGAAGCGAAAAATGAGGGCTGAGCGGTTTGTCCCAGCCGAACAACAGTTGATTCTGAATATTCTGCTCCGGATCGGGATTGGTGAAGATCAGCGGTTGTACAGGATTTTCGGAATATTCTTTAAGTTGGAGTTCGATAATGATCTGGGTGTAAACTCCCAGGATTTTTTGGGAACTGAAAAGCCGGCAGGATGCAGCATGAAATGACGCAGTCGGATTATTGGATGTATTAATCATATATCGGAAATAGACGCCATAGATATTTTTACGACGGATTTCAGTACCTACCTGAAGGGTGAGCAGCTCATCGTTTTGGTAAGGCAAACCGATGGAATCGGAATTCTCTGAAAAAGTGATCAATCGGTCTGAATACCGGATCGAATGCCAGGTAGTCTTTATTGAAAGGATATTTTTATCTGAGTAACGATGGTTGACTTGTAAAAACAGTCCGCTGTAATCCGATGTAAAATAGTTAAACGAAGGAAACCGGTTACATTGATATTCACCGCCAATCAATGTGCTGATTTTTTTTGTGGAATAATTTATACCCGAATTAATGCGACTGCTGGTATATCCGTTGTTGGCCTGATACCATTGCTTATTAAATATATCGATTGTGGAATAAAGGGAAAAAGCGTTGAATAAATTGTAATCATGTTGGACAGCTAACATGTTCACTGCTTTACTTTCGATCGAGTGTCTGGTATAATGAGACAAATTCGATACGAGATTAAGGCGCAGGTTCTGTCGTTTTGAAAGATAATTATGCGACAATCCAAACCATAGTTGATTTCCGGTGGATTGGGTACTGGTCGAGTCTTCGAATATGTTGGATTCCGTAGTAATTTCATTCTTAATGTAAAACGATGAACCGGTATTCGTACGGGCAAACAGCAGTCCTGTGCAAACCAACAGAATTCCTGAAATCCAGCGTACTGGTGAAAACCTGTGATTGGGTCGACGATTTAGGTGCATAATCTGCAAATTTAAGATAATGGCGAAGATATTGTTTATGGATTCAACAATTTCTGCTTTTCTGTAACGTAATAATTTCGCAGCGAATCAAGTGTGAAAATATAGTTGGGTAATTCAGACGGTTCCAGTGATTTTATGATCGGCAGATAATCATAGCTGCTGAGAGATGATAATATGCCGGGTTGTGTATTTAAAACCCAGTTACTAAAATCCCGGTTTGTTTCATTACCAGACAGATTGTTGTATGTCCAGGAGTCAACTTCAGCAGCATTGGATTTATTCACTTTGACAGGATTCAGCGTTTTCTCATCGATTTCACCGCCAACGGATGTCATTTCCAGGGCAAATTGTTCGAGCCGGTTTTGCAGGATTTCCTCTTCTTTCGCAGTCTCTATCATCAGTGCTAACTCGCCAATTTTATCATCCATAAGATTGAGCAGGTCATTTCGAATGAGTTGATTGGATTGGGCCATGGAGAGATAATCCTGAATGTTCAGTTTTTTAGGAATTAATTCATTGCCTGTTTGAGCATAAACCGAACTTGCATTAATTGTCCAGTTTCGGACTTCATTAAGACCCAACAAATGTTCCAATCCGGATATGCGGCCGGTTGTTGAAGTTGCTGAATTAATTTCAATAAGCAGAGAGTCGATGATTTGAGATATTCCATCAAGCATCCCGGATGAAACCTGATGGGTGGTGTTTTGCAGATCCATTAATTGTTGATAGTAATCCATTCGTTTTGAATTCAGAGTGGATTTTTCTTCGGTGAGTTTGACAATCCGACGGCGCTTGATCCAGCTGAGTTTATCAAGGTTTTCCAGTTTAGCAATTTTATTGTTCATACCATTGAGGTCACTGTCAATCTGTGTAATATGTTCATTTATTTGGCCAATTTCATTTAACATGCTGCTCAACTGCTGCCGTTGATTTTCCAGAAGTCCGTTCGCTGATGTAATATTGGCAGCCAACATTAGTGCCAGAATAAAAATTGTTTTTGTGAACAACTTACGTTTCATATTCATGATCCTCGATACAGTATTTTTCCATTTTATAATACAGGGTCCCGGCTTTGATGTTTAATTGGTCGGCTGCGCGCTGCTTTATTCCGTGATTGTCTTTCAATGCTGTCAGAATCATTTCCCGTTCGATTTTAGTAATATACTCAACCATGTCTCGTCCGGGAACCGGTGGGTTAGTCTCGGTTCCCTCAGATTTCTCATCAAATGAAAACAGTTCCTCGGTAAAAATATTATCCTCAATGAATACCAGCGCCCGCTCGATAAAATTCTCCAGCTCCCGGATATTGCCCGGCCAGGAATAGGATTGTAATTTGCGCAAAACACTGGTTTGAATCTGGGGCAGGACGCGACTTAATTTTTTCGAGCGTTGCTGAAGAATATAATCAGTCAGCAGAGGAATATCTTCCCGGCGTTGGGCCAATGATGGGATATGAATCGGGATGACATTAATCCGGTAGTAGAGATCGGATCGGAATGACTTTTCGTTGACGGCTTTTTCGAGATCTTTGTTCGTGGCGGAAATGAGCCGGAAATTGCTGTGAATGAATTTTTCACCGCCAACACGCTGAAATTGCCTGGTCTGGAGCACACGGAGTAATTTTACCTGGAGATTTTGAGGCATGTCGCCGATTTCATCGAGGAAAAGCGTTCCGCCGGTTGCCTGCTCAATTTTTCCCGAATAAGTGCGAATTGCCCCGGTAAATGCACCTTTTTCATGCCCGAACAGTTCACTCTCAAGCAGCGATTCTGTCAGAGCGCCACAATTAATCGCAATGAAGGGACCACTGGCCGTTTTCCCTGATTCATGAATCGATTGAGCAACAAGCTCTTTACCGGTGCCGCTCTCTCCGGTTATCAGCACCGGGCTGTCAGAGCCGGCAACTTTTTGAATCAGAACACGGATTTTTTTTATTGCATCGGAATTTCCGATAATCTGATGAGAAGCAGAGTTTGACTTAGTGATTTTCTGTCGGTTTTCCCAGCGATCGTAGAGCGCGGATACCTTCGTGCGAAGTTCTGCCAATGGAAAAGGTTTAGTGATGAAATCCTCGGCGCCGTTTTTTATCGCATCCACCGCGATATCCACGGTTGCGAAAGCGGTAATCACAATTACATCAATTGCCGGAAACCGGGATTTCACCGTTTTAAATAACTTTATACCATCGATTTTGGGCATTTTGATATCGGTGATCATCAGGTTCCAGGAACTTGATTGGGATTTATGCAATCCTTCTTCACCGTCGATTGCCGAATCCACAGAATAGCCATCTTTTTCTAATGTCGCGACTATGCCGCTTCGCAGAGAAGGATTATCCTCAACGACTAATATTTTGTACTGTTTCTTTTTTAATTCCATATCAACCTGCCGGTAATTCTATGACAAACTCTGTGCCATCAGTATCTGAATGCGTCAAACGAATTTTCCCGCCATGCTGTCCGACGATGGATTTCGTGATGGAAAGCCCAAGCCCGACTCCCGATCCCTTGGTGCTGAAAAAAGCCTCAAAAATCTGAGACTGAATTTGAGGTGGAATTGGCTCGCCACGGTTTTGAAAGGCGATGAAAATAGTATCGTTGTTTCGGGTCATCGCCACATTGACCGGATTCTGCTCACGTGATGATTCACAGGCGTTTTTTAACAGGTTAAAAAAGCTGTGTCTGATTTTATTGGGGTGAATGAGTGCCCGCTCATCGCCACTGATACTAAACTGATGATTTGGAAAATCCCGTTTAAGTGTGTCGATGGTTTCATTAATTATTGTCCGGAGTGACTGAGATTCAAGTGTGGCATCGATCGGCCGCGCATAAGCCAGAAAGTTCTCAACGATATTGCTTAAATTGTTAATTTCATTTGTGACAGCACGGGAGTAGCTGTGTAATTCTTTTTGATTTTGGGTGGCCTCAAGCAGCAGTTCGGCATTGACCTGCATTCCGGCCAGGGGGTTACGGATTTCATGGGCAACAGAGGCGATCAGCTCTTTGTTTTCGTTTTCCCGTTGGGCAATTTCCTGTTGCATTTCCTCCATTGTTTTGCCCAGAAACCCGATTTCGTCCCGGCGTTTTTGAAGAATTGGCGGTTTCGCCCGGCCACGTCCGATATTCCTGGCAAATTCCGTTAAATTCCGGAGCGGTTGAGTCAGTGTCTGAGACAGAATCATGACGGCGATTACACCGATTATCAGAACGCTGCTGCCAATAAACAGGATGCGTTGACGTAACATTCCGGTGTATTTTAAAAAACGGGCATCGGCATCCAGACCAATTATAATTCCGGAATATTCATCAATTTCATATAATTTGTAAATTGATTTAAAACTGTTACCCGATTCATCGTTATAAAGGGGGGCAAACCAGATTCCGGTTGTCCGGGCTTTTTCGATTTCCGGCTGATGAATGAATGTGGAATACAGTGCATTGAGTTTATTCCCGGCAGACAGCAGAATTATATTGTCTGAATCAAGGATATATATACTGCCGGCAGAATAATTCTGTAATATATCCGTTAGTGAATTTTCCAGAGAATCCCGCAGAATCTGAGATTCCGGATATTCGATGATAAACCGTATCAGATCAGGATCGATTGCATCGGATATGTTCGTAATGTTGTTTGACAGGTGATCGGCCAGTTGATCTTCCAGTGTATTTCTCGTCAGCCAGTAGACGGGAATTGATAATGCCAGAACCGTCAAAAGTATCAGGAGTCCGGTAAACAGGGCCAGTTTCCAGGCCAATCGGTTAAATAATCTCATATTGTCTTATATGTTCTCAATTGTATCCAGAAATGCCGACAGCGGTTGCGCTCCCATCAGCTCATGAGTTTCATTTATTACAATTTTCGGGACCCCGGTGACCCGGTATTTTAGGGCTAATTGCGGAAACGTTGACGCTTCAATCATATCGGCGGACACATTTTGATTTTCAAGAGCGATTCGATGGGCCGCTATAACCGCTCCCGAGCAGTAGGGACAGGAGGGGGTAATAAATACCTGAATATGAATGGTTTTTTCAATGGCTTTAATTCGTTTTAGCAATACCTGAGGTAATTCTTCCGAGTTACCCGAGACTTCTTGGAGTGTTTTGATAAAGGAGTTGATTTCGTATCCTCCCGGAGGACCATAAAAACAGATTCCGTTGGCCTGTCGATTGTCCGGTAAAACCAGAATTGCCGGGATTTTATCAACACCATATTTGTCTGCCTGGGCCTTATCCTTGACGAAATCATAGACAGTCAGGGTGAGTTTTTCGGACAGAGCACAAATTTCATCCAGGAACATATGTGTATCCCGGCAGGAGGAACACTCAAATTCCTGGGTAAACAGGAGCACCTGAATCGGCTCCTTCACCGATTTAAGCATCTCCTTCAATTGTTTTTGGGCCTCTTCGTTAAATATTGCCATGATTTACCTCCGAAGTAACAGCATAGCCCGCTATGCCTGTTGATTAAATTTTATCCATTTCAAATACATAATCAAAAACCGACCGGGCGGCTTTGGCTCCATCGATGATTCTCCGTACCTGATACCATTTCTTCATGGAATAATTATAACACTCTGAATAACGAGATGCAATGGATTATCAACGGTACGTACCGGCGTCATTCTCAAGGTTTACATCCCGGAAATCGTCATCGTAAGGCAGTTGAATAGCGATATGATGTTTGGTATCGATCTCAATTGTTAAATTCCGGGCGGTGAAATCAAGCAAATGACCGCCGGCCGATTTATCGTCGGTAATGAAATGGAAGTGGTAATTCGGAGCGTTGATGTTTTTCATATAGACAGGCAGCCGGAAGCCGGCAATTGTGCCGGTGACATTTTCCAGAATAAACTCCGGCTGATTATTTAATACATCAAGCAGCGGGGGATAGGGTCTGCTCTGCCGCGGAACACTCCGGGTTCGAATGACTGAGAAATCGCCGGTAATTTTGATTGCTGCCGGTATATTCCGGCCCGCTAGCAGCCGATCGATGGTATTTCCCAATTGATGTCTATCAATGGATTCCTTGATTGAAATGATGGTATCGGCAGTGAAAAATGTGACCACCGCGAAGGGCGTCTGAATGTGGTCATCGATCCTTTGCGCGACTCCGTCCGCGGCAATTTGATATACTTCTCCGCCTAATACAATCATCTCGCCATCCAGGGCATTGAATGTTCCCAGACCAAAATCGCCGTGTGTCTTTAATTCTTCGATTGAGGTTTCACCGTCATAAACCCCGGCCATCAGGGCGTCCAGAATTGAAACCTGGTAAATACTGTCATGATTGCTATCGGAACCTGGAATCGTCCGGTGACAGCCGATCCCGATTAGCAACAGGTTTATCAGAATAAAATGGAGCAGTTTATTCATAAACAGTATCCCAAAATTATTTCACGAAAATGCATCGTTTTACTGATGAATAATCATCGGCCAATAGCCGGTAAAAATAGATACCCGTACTGTATTGCGACGCATCCCAGTCGATCGAATAACGCCCGGGCTCCTGCCATTCATTTACGAGCGTTACAATTTTTTGTCCGACCATATTGAATATTTCCAATTTCACAAAAACGGCCCGTGGTACTTCATATTGAATTGTCGTTTCCGGGTTAAAGGGATTCGGATAGTTCTGGGCCAGATGAAATCCCGCCGGAAATTCAGCAGTGCTGAATATAGTGACCGGATAGGATGATTCAAGCGCCCCGATATCCGGTGCAGTCCCGGAATACTCCAAGACCGGGAAATACAGGGTGTCCATATTCTGATTATACGTGATCATTGTATCCTGAACACCGGCATCGATGCAGGCGGAATTTTGTAACAGATGATAGTCCCCGCTTGTCGTATCGGTGAATTGAGGATCGGCAGAGAAATTGCCATCCAGCCAGAACAACTGCCCGCTATTCAACTCGATACCGGCGTCGACGCCGCCCTCAATATCCGAGTGACTGATGGCGATCGCTCCGGAATCGCCGGAATTGGTGACGTAAATTTCCTCTGCTGTCGCATTGTCCCACAGAATACTGTTTAACACGTTTAAATTGGATGAATTATCCATGTAAATTCCACCACCGGAGCCAATCGCATAAGCCTCGGTTCCGTCGGCAAACCGGTTGCCGGTGATTGTGACATTGATCATCTCGATATCTGAATTATTTGAATAAAGTCCAAAACCGTAAATGATTGCACCGGCCGCAGTATTTTTTGCAATAATGCTGTTTTTTATGAAAACAGAAGAATTTGTAAAGGCCATTCCGGAACCCTGGGCAAGAAAAGAAAATCCACCACCGGTTGCAAAGTTTTGATAAACCTGAAGGTTCTCCATTCTTAATTTTGAATTCAGAGCACAAACTCCACCGCCGGACATTGCTTCATTTTTAGTCAATGTAATGTCACTTAAAATCGACTGAGAACTCTCGAGATAGATGCCGCCGCCACTCCCGCCGTAGACAGCGGGCTTTCCGAGGATTGTTTCCTCTTTTGTCGTAATTCGTAAATGACTCAGTGTCGGGCTGGCCGAATAAATCGATATACCGCCGCCGTCCAGCTCATTCTGTTGACTGATAATCGTAAAACCACACAGTGTGGCCGATGAATTTTCATTGGAATGGAACGCGACGACACTTGCCAGAGGGGTTCTGCCCTGGATGACGGTTTGGGATATATCAGCGGTATCAGCGGTCAGAATAAAATTGGATGTGACAATGATATTCTTTCCGTTGAAGTCGATGGTTTCGATATAATTTCCCGTTTCGACCATGACCGTATCGCCGTCATTGGCGGCATTGATGGCCGATTGAATCGACAGAAAATCGGTGGGAACGTGAATGGTCCGGGGTTGATATTCCGGCGGTAATGGTTTGCCGGCGTTTTCCCAGGCGGTTACCCAGATGTCGGCCAGGTCCATTATCGCCTGATGGATGACGTCGATAGAGAGAGTTTCCAGTTCCGACCACATGCTTTCGTAATACACCGAACCGTAATATGGATCCAGGCTGCTTGCAGCGTCGTCGTCGATCAGGATTGAATCCACATAGGGATAGATATCATCGATATATCCAAAAACAGAATCCAGGGTGTTGCTCCAGTATTTTCCGGTTCCTTCCGGAAGCGGGAGAGAATTCAAATAGTAGGAAAACAGTTTACTTTCATAGCGCCAGTGAATACCGTCATTCCCCGTGTCCTCCCCGTCATAATTCACCGTCAGATGCAGGGGCTGATGAGAATCGGCAACGTAATGGCCCAGCTCGGCGGCGATCTGCCAGGCGTTTGTCCAATCACCGCTGGCCATCAGGTTACTGAACGTCTCTGTCCATTCATCGATGACCCAGGGAATTGTGCCATTATTATTGGTTCCTTCTCAAATTGAGTGGGTAAATTAGAAGAATACAATTTTAAAAAAGGATAGATAATCGTAGATTTTTCCCAAAAAGGGAAAAGCGATGATGATTAAAAAACTGTTTGAAACGGCCTTGTCAATTCACGAGCC
>JAHJGX010000240.1 GCA_018824205.1 bacterium | reverse complement strand
TAGGTGCTGATCACGTTTGCCTGGTCCTTTTTCAGGCGGAAAAAGCGGGTCAGGCTGCTGTAAGCGTAATATTTCAGATGTTTATTGCTGCAGTTTTTTGCATAATGCTGTAAATAGGCGGGATTGTCTTCATTAAACGCCTTTGATTCGGCCACATTGTATTCGGCTTCCAGATACATTTCGGAACTGTGATCCGGCTCCAACTTGAGCACTTTTTCAAAATAGATCAGGGCCTTTTCATCGTCGCCGCGGTCGTTGTATTTACTGGCGATGTCATAATTTAGTTGCGCATTATCGGCATCGGTTTTTAATCGTGACAGCAAGTCCCTGAGCGTATTCTTGCCGTTTGTGTAGTCTTTAACCAATTGGATATACGCGTCTTTGTTGCCGTTGAATCCGACAATCCGGTCAATTTCTTCACCCTCTGCGGTAAAGAACATCATTGTCGGGTATCCGGGTACCAGCCACTGATTGCGCAGTTTGCGGCCGAGATCGGTATCACCGTCTAATTTCAAGGCAACATAGTTTGAATTAATATAATCCGCGAAATCTTTTATCTTGAAGACCAACTGGTCTAATCTTTTACAGGAGCCTCACCAATCGGTGTAAAAATAGGCCAGCAGCAGCTTATCGGTGTCCCGGGCCTGGATCCGCACTTCACTGAATTCAGTGACCTGGAAATTGATATTCCCGACTTCTGCCGGTTTTTTTACTGTGCAGGCAAAGAGAAAAAGAATGGATAAGAAAATTAGTGTTCGTTTCATAACCCCTCGACAGTTTCAATTATTAAAGATAGGGGAATAGATTATCAGGAACAATGATTTTGTCCGCTTGTTTTTGGTAAAATGAGTCCGAATTGCTAACTTCACAGCATGAAATCCATTACCCGTCAAGACATTGAACTCATGGCCCCGGTTGGGTCGTATGAATCCCTGCAGGCGGCAATACAAGGCGGAGCCGATGCGGTCTATTTTGGTGTTGAACGCCTGAACATGCGTTCCCGGTCATCCAAGAATTTTATGCTGGATGATCTGAAGGAGATTGTCGGCATTGCCCAAGCGAGTAAAATTAAAACTTATCTTACTCTGAATACGGTGATGTATAACCGTGATCTTGCAAAAATGCGTGAGATTGTTGATGCGGCCAAACAGAGTGGCATCAATGCCATTATCGCTTCGGATCCGGCGGTCTTTGACTATATTCGAAAACAGGGGATGTCAATCCATCTCTCAACTCAGGCCAATGTCAGCAATATTGAGTCGCTGCGGTTTTATGCCCAATTCGCTGATGTCATAGTATTGGCACGGGAACTGGATATGAAACAGGTTTGGGAGATATCCGAAGCGATCCTGCGGGAACAGATCAAAGGACCGTCCGGAAAATTGATTCAGCTGGAAATGTTCATTCACGGTGCGCTCTGTATGGCGGTTTCAGGAAAATGCTATCTATCCTTGCATCAGACCAATCATTCGGCCAATCGCGGCGAATGTTTGCAGGTTTGCCGGCGGGCGTATATTGTTCAGGATAAAGAAACCGGCGATGAACTGGAAGTGGATCACGAATATATCATGTCGCCCAAGGATTTAATGACGATCCATTTTCTAAATAAAATTCTGGATGCCGGCGTCACGGTTTTGAAAATTGAAGGCCGGGCCCGTTCACCGGAATATGTTAAAACCGTTTCGGAATGCTATTCCGAATCAATTACTGCGATCAGTGATGGTTCTTACTCGGGGAAAAAGATCGAAGACTGGAAAACCCGCCTGAAGACGGTCTTTAACCGGGGATTCTGGGACGGGTATTACCTAGGTCAGCGTCTGGGTGAATGGAGCGAGAAGTATGGCTCAAAAGCAACCCGGCGACGCGTTTACATCGGTAAAGGCGTCAACTATTTTCGAAAACCGCAAGTAGCCGAATTCATTATCGAGACAAAAAACCTGGGAATTGGGGATCGAATTTTAATAACCGGGCCGACAACCGGAGTCATTGAGCTGATTATCGATGAAATTTGGGTAGACGAGAAACCGGTTCAGAAAGCGCTGAAAGGTGACCGGATAACAATCCCGGTAGAGTCGGCAATTCGCCCTTCGGACAAACTCTACAAACTGATTGATACCAAATAAACAAACCATTTCCCGCCCTTTATAACTAAAGGGTGAGGAAAATGGCTTATTATTATTTTAGCAGATTAAGCGCGGCTATTAATAGCGACGTTCAGAATCTCTCGAGAACCGTGGCTTCGGCGGACGCGCTTCGTCGATTCTGAGTGCGCGACCATCGTAATCCTTGCCATCAAATTCTTCTTTTACTTTTTCGGCTTCTTCCGGACTGCCCATTTCGACAAACCCGAAACCCTTATTAGGAATTATGTTGACGTTCTTGACCTCGCCATGGTCCTTGAATAATTCTTCAAGCTGTTCATTTGTGACGGAATATTTCAAATTCCCCACGTAAAGTTTACTACCTTCCATGCATGTCTCCTTGCGAATCTTCTCACTGTGGCTTAATGTTTCATTCGTAAGGGAGAGATGCGACAGCAACTATACCTGTGAAATTAGAACATTGGAATTCACGTGAGAAGGGACGTAACTTTGTGATTAAACGACTCCTTTTGGAAAAAATATCATTCTGATACTCTTCCAAATCAAATAACGCCACAGTTTATAATAAAAATTTGAACATAGCAAAAGTTTTTTTTTAATTATTTTTCCGGGAGTTTCCATAATATCAGCCGGTTAGAAGAAATATATTCAGAATATCCAGCTAAACACTTGGCTCTGAAATGGATTTCAGTTAGATTTCGGTATCATGGCAAAACTTGATATTGTTTATCATTCTGTATCCGGTCATTTAAACAGGCATATTGCCGAATCGGTTTTTCCTGAGTT
>JAHJGX010000239.1 GCA_018824205.1 bacterium | reverse complement strand
GCCCAGGATTGGAATTCTATTTCGGTCAATGATCCATTTGCTACGAAGGCAATGAGAAATGTTGATTTTTTCGGCAATGTTGAAATCGGTGATTTATCCGGTACGAAAAAACTGCCGGGGGGGATTGAAAAAGGCTGTGGCATCGTCAATAGTCAGATCGCAAATTGTACAATTGGGGATCACTGCCTGATTACAAATGTACCTACTCTAGCTAATTATGATATCATGGATAATGTCATCATCGAAAACTGTAAATTTATTATCACAGAAGGCAATAGTGGTTTCGGCAATGGTGTCGAACTGGATGTTTTAAATGAAAGTGGTGGCCGGACATTACCAATCTTTGACATCCTGTCGTCACAGATTGCATATCTGCTGGTGAATTACCGCCACGAAACACTGTTTACCGAAAAACTGCTCTCGATTATTACCGATTATACAAATTCAAAAATATCGGATCGTGGGATTATCGGTTCCGGCTCGGTAATTCGGAATTCCGGAATTATCAAGAATGTCAGCTTTGGAGAATGTTCTAATATTGACAATATTACTCATCTGGAAGAAGGTACAGTCGCGAGCACTAAAGAAGCGCCGACACAGATCGGTGACGGAGTTATTGCAAAGGAGTTCATCATTCAGTCGGGCTCAAAAATTGACGGCGGCGCGTTAATCGATCGTTGCTTTATTGGCCAAAGTGTTAAAATCGGTAAGCAGTATTCGGCTGAAAACTCAGTCTTTTTCGCCAACTCGGAAGGATTTCACGGTGAAGCCTGCAGTGTATTTGGCGGGCCCTATACGGTAACGCATCATAAATCGACCTTACTCATCGCCGGACTGTTTTCGTTTTACAATGCCGGCAGCGGTACGAATCAAAGCAATCACATGTACAAACTCGGTCCGATTCATCAAGGTGTACTTGAGAGAGGTTCCAAAACCGGCTCATTTTCCTATATGTTATGGCCGTCAAGAGTTGGCGCATTTTCTGTTGTAACCGGAAAACACACATCGAATTTCGATGGATCGGATTTTCCATTTTCCTATATTACAGAAGAAGACGGCAAGCCGCAACTGACTCCGGCGATGAATCTTTTTACCGTTGGCACACGCCGGGACAGTGTCAAGTGGCCGGCCCGTGACCGGCGGAAAGACCCGAAAAAATACGATCTGATCCATTTTGAGCTGTTTAATCCTTATACTGTCGGAAAAATGGATAAAGGACTGGCATTACTGCGATCACTTTCGGAAAACACTCCAAAAGAACAGGAGTATGTTCACCATAAAGGCTGTCATATCAAGAGATTGATGTTGAAAACCTGTTCAAAATATTATGATATGGCGATAAAAATCTATATCGGTAATGAACTGATTAAACGTCTCGGAAACCCAAAATCCATATCCGAGTTAAAAACCGGTCTGTTTTCTGTTGATACTAAATCCGACAACTGGAAAGACCTGTCCGGAATGTTGATTTCCGAAAGTGATCTGAATAAGATGATTGACCAGGTGAAAGGTGAAAAAGTTAAATCAGTTCATGATCTGAGCCAGGCTCTTCAAGATATATTTGACAGCTATACCGAGGAGAGTTGGAGATGGGTTTGTCATTTAAGTGAAAATCGCTACGATATTAAAGTATCTGAAATCACGCAGGAACATCTCTTGAAGATCGTTTCCGATTGGGAAAACGCCAGCGTCAAGTTCAACAACATGATACTGAAAGATGCCTCCAAGGAATTTGATCGGAACAGCCGTATCGCCTATGGAATTGACAGCGTTGATGATGACATTATTGCGGCGGATTTTGAAGCAGTACGCGGAAGTTATGACGAAAATTCCTTTGTCAATGGTCTCTTTAAAGAAAACGAATCAATTGAAAAAACAGCAAAACAGCTAAAAGATTTCCTTTCACTTCTTTCTTAGTCTTCTTCGTTCTCGTTCTGAAAACCTCCGGGCCTGCAGGTTCGGAGGTTTTTTGTTTTCTGATTCTAATTATTGTAGGGCATTCATGAATTGCCTCTACTCCAAGAAATTTTAGATACTGCAAAACTCTCCGATCTGAAAATTACAGAAAATAATTAACCGGATTGATTTAATTAGTTAAGTTCTCAATATGATAAAAACAATTTGGTTTTTATACAGGAAATTGATATTCTTTGGGTATAAAGACAAATGATTTGCTTTTCTGAAATTTGGAACCACAGGAAACTCTAATGGACCTATCCCGCAGAACTATTTCTATTTTGAAACAATCCGTGCCGGCCGTCTTCGTAGTATCGATTTTTGCCGTCATTTTTAATGGTTTATCACCTAATAGTGTGCCGTTAATAACACCATACAGGATTGTTACCATCGGCGATAATCTGACAAAAATCCCTGTATTTCAAACTCGTGATCAAATGCACACTTACGAACTTAAAAATAATTTACACCCGCCGGAAGAGATCGATTTGGAGACTGCATATAAGCATTTCCGAAATTATACTGCCATCTTTATAGATACCCGCAGCGTTGAGGATTATCGAAGCGGTCATATCTCAAGGGCGGTGTCAATTCCTCTCGAAGCGCTGGATTTTAGTCGGGAGGTGCTTCCTGAATTATCGAGAAATGAACGTATTATTGCTTATTGCGATGGAGAAGACTGCACACAGAGCATCGATCTGGCAGTCAGGCTGAGTGAAATCGGCTTTAATGACGTCTATTTCTTTTTCGGCGGATGGACTGAATGGCAAAACGCCGGTTATCCTGCCAGCATTGGAGATATACCATGAAACGGGTTGACGCACATTTCTACCTCAGAATAGTCGTCCGGCTGGTTTTGGGTTTTTTATTTCTCTATGCGTCTCTGGATAAGATAATTTATCCAGGAAAATTTGCAGAAGTCATTTACAATTATCGAATACTACCGGTGGAATTATTGAATATCTGTGCTATCGTTGTACCCTGGATTGAAGCGTTCATAGGCGTATCGTTGCTATTGGGAATCTGGATTGAAACGTCGGCCTTTATGCTTAGTGGGATTACTGTATTTTTTATTGTTATGATAATCAGCGCCATTGCCCGCGGGCTCGATATTGAATGCGGTTGTTTTTCACTGGATGCCGAAGGCTCGCTGGTCAGTTGGAAACGGGTGATCGAGGATGTCTTTATCCTGGCCGGCGGAGTATATTTACTGATATGCCATAGTAGCGAAAAAAGGTGAGGGGAAAATGAAGAAGTATTATCGCACGATATTAATGGCAGTTGCTGCTGCTATAATTATGATGTCACTGTCGGCCTGCTTCCTGCCCGAGGATTTTGAAGTGATCATTACCGTAAAACGGGATGGCAGCTATACATTCAACTATGAGGGAAACCTGGTACATGCTCTAGCGCTGTCAGCCATTAAGGAAGATAAATTATCTAAAAAGGATGAAGCATCTTTAAAAGAACAGGAAAAAGAGTTCTTAAAGTCACCGGGTTTTAAGAAAGCTAAGTACATCGGTAATGCACGTTATAAAGTACTGGTTGAACAGACCGGAAAAGCCGGGGAAGACTACTATTTCACTGCCAAAGATATGAGCATATTCTCCATCATAAGACAGGATGATGCTACTATGGCAATCAAGGCATTGAAGTTGAATGAGAAAGATATGAAAATGCTGAAAGATTTGGATTTCGATATCGTAGGTACGCTGACTGTATCGGTGGAAAAAGGAGTGAAAGTGATAGATCATAATGCCGGGAAAGTATCGTCGGGCGTTTATCAATGGAAGATCAAAAACCCTGAAGAAGCGCCGCGCATCATTGTGAAACCCTAATGTATATTGATTGCCACGGAGGCACAAAGATAATCTATTTTGAATAAAATATAAAACATTCGCAAGGCCGGAAAGCAAAATCGGAAGCTAATAAATGCAGCGATACGGTTTAATTCGATGATATTTCGATTGACATGCCCGAAATCGATAGTTATACTTGAGGCGGTTGTGATATGCGTAAGAACAGTATGATGAATAGTCGATAAACGTTATGGTTACGGGATTACGAAAAAATATTCAGGGACGCTTTTTACTATACCCGCTTTATGGATTGATTTTCCTTTGGTTGGTCTTGAGTGTCGGGCATGAACTGTTCCATAACCACGAACCGGATTTATTAAGCCACCAAGATTGTCCCGCATTTCAGCTCTATTTGCTGCTGAATTCGACGATTCTTGTCCTCTGGATATTCCATTTTATCTTCACGATATGCGCTCTATTCTTTATAAATGAATATAACGTCACTTATCGTTTTTCCAATAAAACCTATTTTCCCCGCGCTCCTCCTTTGCGGAACTCGTAATAGTTCCATCAACATCTGTACTTAAATAATCAATAGAGTTCTGGAAAGGAGCAGTCTATGGTTGTTAATTATAAAAAGTGGAGCGTTTTCATAGCCATCTTCCTGTGTGTCTCCGTCTATTCCGGCGGCTTATCTGCGCGGACGGGGGATGGAAGTTTGAAAGGCGTTGTCCGAAACGCCAAAAATGAACCGTTATTCGGAGCGAATGTCATTTTACCTAAAATTGATCGCGGCGCAGGAACCGATGAACGGGGCGAGTTCAGCATTACTCAATTGCCCGCCGGAACATATAAAGTTGCCGTAAAATATATCGGCTACAGATCGGAAAGCAGGGATGTGACAATTCAGGGCGGGAAAACGACCCGAATCGAGTTCACATTGGAGCAAAGTGTAATCGAAACCGAGGCTTTTGTGGTTACCGGTCGCCCGACCGCAGCCGATCCGCTGAATTCGCCACAGGATATCAGCAGCGTCAGTGGCCGCGAGAAAATACGCCTGCAATCCGCATCCCTGGGAAAAACAATCGAAAGCATTCCGGGAATCACAAACATGTCGACGGGAACCGTGGCGGGTAAACCGGTCATTCACGGCCTGACAGGCGAGCGCATTTGCATCTTAAGCGACGGTATTGCCCAGGAATACCAGCAATACGGCGAACGTCACGCGCCGAATATTGAAAGTTTCAATTATGACCGTGTGGAAGTTATCAAAGGCGCGGCAAGCCTGTTGTACGGCTCGGATGCGCTGGGCGGCGCCGTCAACCTGATTCCTTACCGGTTCCAGATTGCTGCCGATAATGCGTTGAGTCTCAACGGCGCATTTAGCAGCGCCTATTATTCTAATAATAATGAATCCATGACCGGTTTGAAATTTGGAGGATCGAAGTGGAAATTGGGCTTTACCGGATCACTGGTGTGCAGAAATGCCGGTAATTTTCACACACCGGACGCCGCTACTTATTCGGAAACACAGGAAGAAGGCGATCCTAAATTCACCGGTGAAATCGATTATACCGATTTTGAGCAGATCAACGGCTCGCTGGCGGCGGCTTACCTGAGTTCGCTGGGGCTGTTTGCGGTAAATTACGATCATTATTACAATTCGAATAATTTCTTACTGCCGACAGGTCTGCCGATCGGGCTTCGTCTTGAGAACCGGATCGTGACGATTAAAGGCAACATGCCCTTCGGGAGTTTTATTTTTAAACCCAGGTTCAGTTATCAGCGCAATCACCGGCAGGCGACCGAATCGGGCAAATCAAGGAGCATCTTGCCTGATTCTGCGAACGTGGATTTAGTTCTGAATGTATATACGGGAAGATTTGAAGTCGAACAGGGCGGCACATCGAAATTAACGGGCACGCTGGGCGTGGAGATTAAGCACTACGATCACGAAAATATCGGGGCGGTTCCGCTCCAGCCGACAGGTCATTTTACCAATTCCGCTCTGTTTGCTTTTGAAGAATGGCAAACCGGGAAATTGACTCTGGATTTCGGCGCCAGGTTTGATTATCGGCACCAAAAATTCTTTGGTTCCACATCCAACCCGTTATTACTTGAAGATGATGACCGGGAATACTCTGCTTTATCGGGGGCTCTGGGCGCTTCTTATAAACTGACCGATATATTAACCGCTGCGGCGAATGTCGGTCGGGGCTTCAGGACGCCGAGTTTCTACAATCTTTATGTATATGGGTATCATGGAGGCGTCTTTGCATTTCAGATCGGCAACCCGGATTTGAAAAATGAGACCTCACTGGATATCAGCTCGTCTTTGCGACTGCGCACCGATAAGATAGAGGCGAACACCACGGTGTATCAAAACAGAATCGACAATTATATTTTCCTCTATAATGCTTCTGATCATCCTCTGGCGCCCGAAGACGCCGGCTTTGTGTTTGCTCACGACCAGGCAAACGCAATCTTACATGGTATGGACTTAAGCGCCAGTGTAAATATCCCGGATTGGTTGATTGTCAGCGGCAGTTATTCGTTAATAAAGAGTAAATTTGCCAATGGTCTCTACATGGACGATGAATTGCCGTTGATGCCGGCAAACCAGATCGTTGCCGAAATAAAATTTCTCTTGCCAAACCTGCCGGTTTTTCACGCGCCTTATGCGCTGCTGCATATCAAACATGTGGGAGCCAAATCCGCTGCAGGAATTTATGAGCCGTTCGGACAATTCGATGACGGAATCGGGCCGGATATTCTATTCGGTGTTTGTTCCACTGACGCTTATACGCTGCTGAGCGCCGGCGTCGGTTTTGATGTAAATCTTATGAAAATGCCGATGAACCTGGATATTGAGGTCAGCAATCTACTCAATGAGACCTATCGCGATTTTCTGGATACATACAAGGGCTATACTTTAGCGCCCGGCAGGAGTGTGAATTTCAAAATAAACATACCGCTTGGCATCTAAGGTAAGCTGATTTTTGTTTTTAATAAAAAAAAAGGCTACCCGGTTGGATAGCCTTTTTTCGTTTATCAATAGGATAATTTAGACGAGTTTCTTACCACGCTCGATGTAATGAGTATGCAGCAGTTTGTGACTCTTGTGTCCGCAGGGTTCATCGTTTTCGTTTTCGGGCTTGAAAATAGAATCATTAATGATTATACTTTGGAGCAATGATTAAAGAAGTGGAAAATGGGTTCATAATTTTGTCTATGAAGAAAACAATATTTTTCCACATGCAGAAAACTCGTAAAAAGTTTTGTCTATGGAGAAACATTGAAATTGTGAATTATGTCATATAATCATAGTTAGCCGGTTCTTAATATTAAACAAGGTGTAATGATATACAGTTAGATTTTATATGATTTGCACAGAATATCCTTGAAAATCGATAAGATTTTAGTAATATTTGAATGTTACTTGGAAAACTATAGAATAACTTGTTAAAAGGAGAAAATATGAATACGACTGTGAATTTAGAAATTTTTAGTCCTCGCTGGGGTCATGAAGACACATATGTTGTTGAACTTGACCAATCGTACATGGAAATCAGAATGAGCGCTAGAAAGACAAGAGCAACCTGGAGAGATAATCTTGATCCTGAGTGGAATACACGCGAGTCCATTCATGACATAATGAACAATGATAGCATTTATCCACCTGCTATTATACAGGATTTATTCGAACATGCTTGGTTAGAATGGCGCAATGGAAATATCAATGATCAACAAGTAAATGAAGAACTTCAGGAAATAGCCACTTGGCTTAATACAATAACTCGTTCAAAGCCGAGAACTGATTTTTGGAGTAAATACTTTTGACAAGCGCATGCAGTGGATGTTTTTCGCTGCGCTCAAAACACCACTGATGCAAGCGTTAGGAGGAGGAAGAAGCGATGAAAAGAGATATGGACTTGGTCCGTACAATTCTTCAAAAGGTGAAAGCGTCCGAAGATCCTTGGGGACTACATGAAACGCTTGACATTGAGGGTTACACCCAAAATCAAATCTCCTATCATATTAAACTGCTCCACGAGGCTGGCCTCCTGGATGCCCAAGAAGTCTCTGAGATGGGGCAAGACGGTTTTCGCTGGTGGCCTGGTAGCCTCACGTGGGCTGGACAAGACTTCTTGAATGCTGCAAAAGACGATTCACTGTGGAAAAAAGCAAAGGAGACAGTTATCAAACCAGGAGCGTCTTTCACTTTTGATCTTCTTCTTGCCTGGTTGAAAGCTCAGGTGACAACGACTTTGGGGCTTCCATGAGTTAGGTGTGAAATAGCGTTGATAGCGGAACAGATTAGAAAACAATACAGAAATCTCCTAACCACTGCATCCAGCGGATCGCCGATAAAGCCGGCTCCCGCTGATACTGGCGTTATAGGTAAAAATAAAAAAGGAGGGATGTCATGAAAAAATTATTAATCTTTTCGTTATTACTATTCTTCGGCACTCAACTATCATTTGCTGGCTCTACTGATATTGCTATAAAATCTGCAAAAGGATTGGTCTTTCCCAATAATAATGTTTCGATATCTTATGATGCTAAATCACAAGAAGTTTATATTAAATTTACAACACCTTCTAATTACAAAATAAATTATGCCCTCTATTACCTTCGGTGGATGGATAATCAATGGGTTGTACTTCAAGAATTCAAAAAAGAAAATGCTCCAGTTAAAAACATTGCTGTTGAAACAAATTATAAAGATAACAGCGGTTTCCTAAGAGTCACACATTCAGCGAGAGATGTCGATCAATATGCCAAACCAAATACTTATGAAAGATGGATGAACAGAGGACAATTTCTATCTAAAGGTAAAAATGATACAGAATGGAAAAAATTAGACCTATAACAATTCGCTTCAGCGGATTGTGAACGCTGCGCGTTTCCAGTCACTGAACTCAAGCGTTGGACGAGGAGAGATTTATGGCAAAACGACGAGATAGCCAGAAATCAGGTCTGGCCGGTGAGTTCTTTGTTGCGGCAGAACTCCTCAAACGGGACTTTCAGGTTGCGCTCACAATGGGCAACGCCAAGTCGGTCGATATCATCGTTCAGCGGGACGACACTTCTCTTCCAGTCACCGTCCAGGTAAAGACACTCCGGAGTTCCAACTGCTATCTCATCGGCGTTCGCAATGTCGTCCCTTCCCAAATCTATGTGTTCGTTCTCCTTCGCAAGGTCGCGCAACCTGTTGAGTACTTCATTGTGTCCGGGCAGGAAATGCTTGATCGTCGTTTTGAGATCTGGGGGCAGAATGGAGGAGATGGCGATTTTGCTGGAATCACCATGGGGCGAATACGCCCTTTTCAAGATCGATGGGATGTATTTGACAACATGTTAAACAAGGCATCGTCCAACAAAGCCATCGACGGCGACTGAGTAAACCGCGCTCTGCGCGGCTTCCTCAGCGCGTCATGGCAGATGTTATGTCAATAAAAACAAAGGAAACACCATGGACTACGAACAATACGAAAAAGAGTGTAAACGAATAAGAAAAGAAAATAAAAAACTGATTTCCAATTTTGAAAAGTGGCTCTCCGACAAAAATCTGTCTTCAAAGACAAATAAAAAACACGCATCAAATGTAGATTTCTATGTAAATGATTTCCTGTTATATGAAGACGCGGTTGAAGCTAAGAACGGAGCTGGCAATGTAGGAATGTTTCTTGGATATTGGTTTATTAAGAAAGCAATGTGGGCAAATAAAACCGCAATTAAAGAAAATGCTGCAAGCCTGAAGAAGTTTTACCAGTTCATGTATGAGCAGTGCAAAATATCGGAAGAAGATTTTTCCGCTTTAAAGGAATCAATAAAAGAAGAAATGCCTGAATGGCTAGCGACTATGGATCGATATGACGATCCTGATATTGATGATATGGGAGAAGTATGGGGACTTTGACATAACAAGACGCTCCAGCAGACTCCGCAAACGTCGCCGCTGAGCTTTCAGATGAATATTTACTGCTAATAGAGACTGTTACGAAAAAACTTGTAAATAGTTGATAAATAAGGATAAACAGACTTTAATTTGATCGATCTAATAAAAGCCTTATTTATCTGATTTTACGCTAAATATCTGCTATATTTTGCTCCGAGAGGAGTGGAATATATGAGTATGCCCTGCTGCTGATATTTTCAGAACTTATTTACCGACGATTTATAAGGGTTTTTTATTTTAAGTACTATGTTCACAGAACTATGAATTAATTCGTTTTAATATGATCACAGATATAATCGGTGACCTCTGCGGTTCCCATGATTCCGCCCATATCGATAGTTACCCAGTGATTGGAAAAATTCGACATTAATGCTGCTGCGATACTATTCCCCTCTTGCGATAACCCCTGATCAACAAGGATTTGCTGAAGCGCTAAAAACGCTCCAAAGGGATTGATGGTATTACTGCCTGCTAATTTCGGCGATGAGGCCTGCATAATGCGATAGACGGATATTAGCTCGGGATTTATTTCAATGGAGTATGATAATCCGTATCCGCCCATTGTGACGCTGGAAACCGCGGATAATACATCGCCGTTTTCCGCAGTCGATAAGAACACGTCGTATTCATCGGGATTGATTAGCAGGTCTTTAATCGCGGCATTGATATACTTATTGCTTATTGTAATGTCGGGATACTTTTCTCTAAGCTCTGAAATTGCACTGTTCCATAACAATTGACTGTGCCTGTACTTCAGTCCCTGATCTACAAAACAGGCGTTTGTGCGGTTCATTTTGTGAATATAGTCGAAAGCATTCTGAATAAAGTTACGGATGTTTTTATTTGTAAAAACATTGGACTGTAAGATCAGCGCCGACTCTTTGTCTTTATTGAAAATATGTTCCGAGGATGCGATTGTGCTTTCGAAGATCTCCTTGATGATAAGATAGTCAACCGTTTTGGATTCAATATCCTTTTGCGTTGTCAGCCAACTTTGAAATAATCTCACCGGGTGGATACTCATGGTCAATGATAACCGGTTGCGCAGTTTGTAGATTATTTCCCGGGCGTGTTTCATGTCGGCAATTCGGGGATCACCGAGTGGCCCCAGTAGAATTGCATCAAAATTATGGCCGACTTCATCGATAAATTCATCGGGTATTGAAATCCCTGATTTGATGTAATAATCAGCGCAATATGGAAACTGGCTGAACTTAATTCCTGAATTATATTTTCTGTTCAATGTATTGGTGACTTTTTCGACCTGAGTAATTAAATCGGGACCAATTCCATCACCTGCAATAACTGCTATTCGTGCTGATGACATTGCGCAATCTCCTAATACCGAAAAATATTGTCATAATACGGTTCGGTGAGTCGATAATCTCCAAACCCGGTTTCATCGACAAAGATAAATGTCCGGTTAATATCGTAATAGTACCAGATTTCGTAGGGTTTTGAGTCCAATTCAAAGGGGTGCCGTTCAATGTCATTGGGAGGTCCGAACAGAATGAAAATCATTCCCATATCTGTTTTCCACCCTTCCATAAAACCGGAAAAATGCTCATTCGCATGGCGAACCCGCCGGTAATACTCATTCATCAGTTCATTTTCTTCCGTACCGGGTGTCGGATCGAGTTGCTCCCAGAATCTGACGAATTTCTCCTTCTTTTCCTTCGGGCTGGCCTTTTTTATTTTTTTTATATCTTTACTGCTGGCAATATATTTAACCTGCTCAATGGCAATATCCAGATCATCGATCAGTTTTGACATTCCCGACCATCTTAACTGAAAAATCCGGTCGTTTGAGGCTTTCCAATCTCCCATTTCGATATCAATGAAAATTTTATATTTTGAATAACCCAGGTTTTTTCGGTCGATTTTCAGTCGTTTGTCACTTATCCCGGTATCGAAGGTATCAGTGACGGTATTTGATAATATCTCTTTACCGTCTGTCGTAAATATTTTATAGGTAATTTTAGCAGGTCCGCCATCGGACAAAATATTAAAACTGACAATAAATTCCGGTTTTATATCATTGACGGTACCTTCGATTGAGGAAATATTATCGATTTCACCTTTTTCGTTGGTAAATTCCTGTTCAATGATGTTGATATTGCTGATTGTAATTGGTTTTTCATAAAAATGACCGGTCTCTATCATATCTTTCCGGATATTTTTCTTTTTTGTGTCCATATCAAGGACAGAAATAATTAATGAATATTTCCCCGGAACCAGGTGAAATGTGACTTCATTGATATCAAACAGTTGCTGTGAATTTGTTTCCTGAAAGGATTCGGTCTGCAGGGATTGCTCCCATATTTTTGAGGCACTTTTATTTTCATTTTCATCAACGATTAAAATGGATAGCTCGTATCTTGCAGAATAAATATTATTCGTTTTGATAAACTGAATTGCATCAAAAGGTACTTTTGTTTTTATAATCACCTTTACCGAGTCTCTGCTGAGCATTGGATACGTGCCAACTTCATAATAAAAAACAGGCAGACTTAATTTTTCGTCTTCACCCGGTATCTTGGATCGTTGCTTGTCGCTTCCTGTTAAAGATGATGCCAGTGCACATATCAGGATAATCAAGCCATAAATTCTAATTTGCATATTGTCTCCAATTGTATCTGCTGAGTCCCTGGTCTGTTCCAAACCAGACATAATCCCCATCAATTCGAACTTTGTTTACAAAATATCCGGCCAAACCATCACGAGGTAAATAGTGTTCAATATAGAAGTCATTCAGCCGGATTAAATAGACGCCATTGTCGGTCGCAAGCCATATATAATTTTCCGTCATGTCCATATCAAGTACCTGAGCATCAATGAATTGCGGATATTTCTCAAAGTCTTTTAGGATATGATTATAGGATAACAATCCATCGTATTGTGAAATGACGGTAATGGAATCACCGGATGTAATTGCCTTGATATCAGAGGCAATTGTTGCATCAATATCTTTTCTTTTGCCGTTCATATCATAATGTTCGACATTACGAGTCAATTTGTCAACGCTATAAAGTCCGTTATCGGTCCCGATCCAGACAAAGTCCTGATCACAGATAATCTTGTATATTTTCATATGTCGTTTATCTCTGCTCAGGAATAGCCGTTTTATTTTCATTGTCGGAGTATAAATTTTATTTAATCCCAGCGGTGTGCCGATCCAGGCGATGGTATCATCAACAGTAATAGTCCATATCGTCTCATCACGAAGGCCTTGAGCCATACTCAAGCGCTTCCAACGGTTTTTACTCTCATTGTAAATAGATAATCCCAGGTCGGTTCCGATCCATATATTCCCGGATTTATCCTCGAATATATCGAAGACATTTGCAGACGCCAATTCCGGGATGAATTTGTTTTCATAATAGGTCCACTGACCGCTCTCAATATCCAGAGTTGAAATGCCGGTCCTTGCCGACGATGCAGATTCCAGACTTCCGGTTATAATTCGGTTGTCAGTCAGCGAAAATGCACTGATTTTATTCTGCAATGGTCCAAAAGAATGAACTTTCAGAATTTTAACATTCAAATCTCCGGTCAGGATGCCAAGCCCCCAAATCCCGCCGTAAATATCCAATCGTTTATCGGAATAGAACAGATTAATTGAATATTCCTGAAAATTATCATCATAGATAATGCCCCGTCCGTCGATCCGGTAGGGTTGATTAATGGTATAATTTTCAATAGAAGGAATCGGATCCAGGCGGCTGATCGCCCAGCTGATCGAATTGTCGTCGTCATCGTAGCTTCCCTGGTAGTATCCGAACCGATTATCAATGATTTTAATCTGTCCGACGGAAGACATTACGCAAATCGATGAATTTATCACGCCAAGGCGGACAATTTTATTATCTCTGATCACATCAAATGATTCATTTGATGTATTTTCCCAGGCATCCGCAGTCGGGTTTAAAAAACTGACGCCGGCCCGGTGAGAGGCCCACAAATAGCCAGTCGATTGATCAAATAAGATCGTCAGAATATAATCATCAGCTAACCCGTTACTGACCGTGTATGGATCGCCCCAGTAATGCTGAAATTTGTGGTATGGAACGATTCCGCCGCTGGTCCCAAAATAGATATATTCATTGGATTCGGTGAAACTGGTGACGTAATTACAATTTTTATAACTGATCCAGTCATCCAGTTGATATATCCGTACAGGAAAATCAGATTCATTCTGTGTAAAAGCAGAAATGTTCATTAATAATAGCAAGATGAACAGGAACGAGTAGTTCTTCACAATTAATCTCTTACAAACATTTTACCGGCCAGTTGGCGGACACACCCTTTGATTTCAAGGTTCAGCAATACGGGCAGTATCTCAAACGGGGATTTGTGAAGCGATTCCGCCAACGCATCAATATTGACCGGTTCTCCTGAAAGTTTGTCAAATACTGTTTTTTCACTGCCTTCGAGTTCAAAATCAATTTTCATCTGACTTGGTTTTGGGGAAAATTTACGGATTTGTTCAATTTCCGATAAAATGTCATCAACATTTAAAACGAGTTTTGCACCTTTTTGAATCAGCCGGTTCGTCCCGACACTTTTATTATCACCGATCCTGCCCGGCACAGCAAAAATATCCCGATTTTGATCAACGGCATAATAGGCAGTCAGAATTGCACCACTCTTTTCTCCTGCTTCGATAATAACAGCCCCAAGACTTAAACCGGAGATAATTCGGTTTCGTCTTGGAAAATTGACAGCGTCAGGCTTAGTTCCAATGGGGAATTCAGAGCAGTAAACGCCATTTTCGGCGATCATGTTTTTCAAATCTCTGTTTTCAGGAGGATACACGCGATCCACACCGTTACCCAGTACGGCGATTGTCCGTCCGCCCGCCTGAAGTGCCGCTTTATGTGCAATACTATCTATTCCACGGGCAAAACCGCTGACGATTGTCAACTGCTGCTCAACCAGCCCCTGAACGAGTTTTTCGGTTACGGATTTCCCATAACTGCTGGGTGAACGCGTGCCGACTATCGCGATTGCATCATTGTCCTTTTGAGTAAAATCACCCAATTGATAAAACAGAATTGGCGGGTCGTAAATATTCTTTAATTTTTCCGGATAATTGTTATCGAATATTGTTGTGACCTTAAAGGGACTTTTTTCCAGAAGAGCTATCTGCTCATCTACGAATTCCCTTGTATCGGTTTGCAGAATTGTCTTCGCTAAACGTTGATCAATGCCCGGCACCTGACACAGTTCAGGAATACTGGCATTGAATATTCGCTCAATATCTTTGAAATGATGAACGGTATTTAATATGCGACGGGGTCCCATACCCGGCACAGCCATTAATCGTAATGTCGCTCGAAGATCAGGCATTGCTTTCCAGGATTTGAACGATCTTTTTTATCAGTAGTTCAAGGCCGTCACCGTTGATCGCAGAGATAGAAATAATATCAATATCGGGAATTGAAAGTTCAGGCATTTCCGTCGTCAGATCTGCTTTTGACAGGACGATTAATCGCGGTTTAATTTTAAACATCGGACTATGTTGTTCCAGTTCGCTGTTCAGAGTTTGATACTGCTCAATAATATCATCGCTGCTGATATCTATAATGAAAACGAGAACTCTGGTACGTTCCAGATGTCGTAAAAAGCGATGTCCCAGTCCTTTGCCCTGATGAGCACCCTCAATTAATCCCGGAATATCGGCCATAACAAAACTGCGATAACTGCCATATTTGACAATTCCAAGGTTCGGCGTCAGTGTAGTGAAGGGATAATCGGCAATTTTAGGTTTTGCGGCGCTGATTTTTGAGATAAGGGTCGATTTACCGGCATTCGGAAATCCAACGAGCCCAACATCAGAAATGACTTTCAGCTCAAAAATCAGATGTTTTTCTTCGCCGGGAATACCCAATTCGCAGTAGCGTGGCGCCCGGTTGGTTGAAGTGGCAAACGTGGCGTTACCGTGCCCGCCCTTTCCTCCGGCGACAATAATAACCGATGAGGTCTGCTCTGTCAGATCGGCCAGAACCTGATTGGTTTCCTCATCGATAATAACCGTTCCCGGCGGAACTTTGATTATTATGGATTCGGCGTCCAGACCGCGCTTGCGGGCACCCTGACCGGGTCCGCCATTTTTGGCTTTATAGGATTTATGATATTTAAGATCCTTCAGAGTAAACAGGTTTGGATCAACTTTTAGGATCACATCTCCACCCTGTCCACCGTCTCCGCCGCTTGGTCCGCCTTTTGGAACATGCTTCTCACGACGAAATGCCACGCAACCTTTGCCGCCATTGCCTGATTTTATAGATACTTTTGTCCAGTCTACAAACATAAAATTATTCCGGTTCCTGTTTTTTCATCTCTGGTTTAAACTAATCTACTACCGTTAAGTTGCAAACATTAATCGATGAACGGTTCTCTGCCATATTAACACGTAGAAAATATACAGAAAACCGGAATTTCGGAAGTATTTTATTTTGTCGCTTCTTCCAGAAGTTCATTTAAACGCTGAACAAATTCTGTCGGGTTAGGTAAATTCCCTTCGATCAGCATGGCCGATTCATACAAGTGAAGGATTGACTTTCGCAACACCGGATCAGCACTGTTCCCTATATTTAGTCGTGATAAATTTTTGATAATCCGATGACCGGAATTGATTTCCAGAATTTTCTTTTGCGGTGCGACTTCCTGGTTCATCATTTTCATCATTCGTTCCATCTGGGGATCGAGCCCGTCTTTACCAACGACAAGCGTTACCGGTGAATCCACGAGACGTTTGGATGTTTTCACATCTTCAACTTTATCACCCAGGGTTTCTTTAAACACTTTGATCAGAGATTCGACCATATCAGGATTTAACAAATCATCCTGCTTTTCAGTGTCGGATTTCTTTTCCTCTTCCAGTTCGATGTCGGCTTTCTCAATTGATTTCAGTGTTTTCTTTTCATATTCATAAAGTGATGGGATGATAAAAATATCGACCGGGTCGGTCAGCAGCAATACTTCGTAATCGTTTTTCCGAAAATATTCCAGATTGGGATTTTTCTCAACGATTTCCCGATTATCGCCTGTCAGATAATAGATTTCCTTCTGCTTTTTCTTCATTCTGGAAATGTAATCATCCAGTGAAACCAACTCACCTTTCGGTTTAGCGGTGGATTCAAAACGCAGGAGTTTTATAATTTTTTCACGATTGGTAAAATCATTATTCAGACCGGTTTTAAATAGCGGTCCGAAGTTTTTGGTCAGTTTTTCAAATTTGCCTGGATCATTCTTTGCCCAGTCTTCCATCATGCCGAGGATTCGGGTTGTCAGAACATCCTTGATCTTTTGCATAACCGGGCTGTGCTGGGTGACTTCACGGGACACATTCAACGGCAGATCCTCCGTATCAACAACCCCACGAACGAATTTCAGATAATCAGGCAACAGATCTTTGGCATCGTCCTGGATGAAAATTCGGTTCGAGTACAGATGCAATCCTTTATCTTCCAGATCATAGAACAGATTCATGGACGCTTTTGGCGGTACAAAGAGCAATGCCTTGAAGTTTACGGCGCCTTCCAGTGACAGGTGCAAATGCCCAAGCGGGGCCTCGAAGTCGCCGGCAACAAATTTATAAAATTCCGTCAATTCTTCTTCTTTCAGTTCATCTTTTGATTTGCGCCAGAGCGCCTCGACTTTATTGATTTTCTCTTTACCGATTTCGATTGGAAAATCCACAAAATTTGAATACTTCTGAATAACCGATTTAACCCGGTAATCTTCAGAAAAATCCTTGTAGTCATCTTTCAATCTGAAACTGATTGACGTTCCACGATTTTTTCGATCAGTTTCCTCAATACTGAATGTGCCTTTTCCATCGGATGTCCAGCGGTATCCCTTTGACCCAGGCTCCGCATGGCGTGTTTCAACGATCACTTCATCAGTTACCATAAATACAGAATAAAAACCGACGCCAAACTGGCCAATCATATCCCCTTCCGGTTTTTTGCCATTCTTTTGGATTTGTTCTAAATAATTCAAGGTGCCGGAATTGGCCACCGTTCCGATGTTTTTAATCAGTTCATCTTCGGTCATTCCGATGCCAGAATCTGTAATAGTAAAGAGTTGCTTCTTAGAATCAAGGCTGATATTGATTTTTAACTCCGCATCAGGATCGGAAAGTTCCTGGTTTGTGAGTTGCAGAAAACGGACTTTATTGAGCGCATCTGACGCATTGGATATCAGCTCCCGTAAAAACACTTCGGGATGCGTGTATAGTGAATGTACAATCAAATGGAGTAACTGGTTTAATTCCGCTTTGAATTTGTAGATCTTTTTTGATTTTTCTGCACTTTTGGCCATGTATATTCTCCTTTTAAAAATATTTATGAAAACGGCAATAACTGTTACCAATATCATGCCAAAACCGGCTGTTAGACAGTTTGACAGATAGAAGTGTAAATATTTTTCCATGTCATTCAACCGACTGTATTTTTTCCTAAATATTGTCGAAATATTGAGTGTACCTTTAACTTTATTTTATTAACTTACGGTGCTTTGATGGTTTCTTGAAAATAATTGATCGCAGATATTGAGGAAAATGATATCTGGTTCGGTTTAAGATAAATTCATCTGAAACATACCTGGTATAACAGACTATTTTTACATAGTATGCAGAGGGAAAATATTGCAATATTTGAAATATAAGGTTCTTATGAGAATTGAGTGAGTAATTAAAGGTCCAATATCCAAAACGGAATTTCCAAATATGAAGGAAATAGAAAAAAGGATGAATGGAAAAGAAACAAAGTTTGACTTACAGGAACGGTTTATTGATTATGCGGTTAGAATTATTAATGTTTCAGAACAGCTACCTGAAACAAAAGCAGGTAAACATATCGCTTCTCAAATAATAAGAAGCGGGACATCACCCGCTCCAAATTACGGAGAGGCTCTTCCGAAGGAATGCCTGTGGCAAAAGTGCTGAATCTAAGGCTGATTTCATTTACCCCGTTAGATAATTAATAAATTGACAGAAAACAATACCTTAAACGAAATATCTAACGGGGTGAATAAATTGAAAGTGGCTTTAAAAGAGTTGAGAGAGACTGAAGTGTGGCTGAAATTAATAGTTCGGACAAAATTAATTGAACCTTCAACAAAATTGGCCCATTTATTACAGGAGACAGATGAGTTGATATCAATACTTTTCAAAAGCATTGATACAGCGAAAAAGGGAAAGGAGCGATAGCGATAAAAATACTTGGATATTGGATATTCCGTGTTGGATATTGGATAACCAGATTTTTTATTTTTAGTATATCAACTCACTAAAAAATAAAAGGAACCAAATATAATATTAAGGAGGAATGCTTAATGGCGAAAATACTGATCGTTGATGATGATATCGATTTCGTATCGGCAGTCAAGCTCGTGCTGACCAGCAACGGATTTGATACTGCGGTAGCCTATTCACGTCAGGAAGGCATGGATAAATTCGTTTCGGAAAAACCTGATTTAGTGTTACTTGATGTCATGATGGATGAGCCGGACGATGGTTTCGTTTTGGCACAATCTCTGAAAAAGAAATCAAAAGATACTCCGATTCTGATGCTGACCAGCGTTGGCCAGGTCACAGGAATGGATTTTGATAAGGATAGTGAAATGGTGCCGGTGGATGATTTTGAGCAGAAACCGATTATGCCAAACCATTTACTTGAAAAAGTCAATCAACTGCTTGGCAATTAAAGGAGTAGGCTAATGCAAATTATCGATAGACAAAAAATAAATAATCAGATAGAAGATTTAAGAAAAAAGTATGGCGAAGATCGTTCTGCGCTTATGCCGATTTTACAGGATCTTCAGGAAATTTATGGATATCTGCCGGATGTCGTCATGCAGGAAACTGCACATGCTATGGGGATTCATCCGGTTGAGGTTGAAGGCGTCGCCAGCTTTTACAGTTTTTTCCGGACAAAGGAAAAACAGGGTAAATATGTCATTCGTCTCTGCCAGACGATCTCCTGCGATCTGGCCGGTAAACAGAATGTCGCCCGTCAAATGGAAAATGAACTGGGAATCAAATTCGGCGAGACTACCAAAGACGGCATGTTCACCCTGGAATATACCAATTGTCTGGGAATGTGTGATCAGGGCCCGGCAGTAATGGTGAATGATCGTTTGTTCGCCAAAGTCGACGCCGAGAAAGCATTCCGGATCATTACCGATTGTCGTCGGGATTTTCTGAAAAGTGACTTTCCGGAAGTTGTTCCTTCCGATGTTAAAAAGGCTGGTCCCATATTAGATCATGGGATCAAACCGGTGGAATCATTGAAAAAAGCGCTCGCTATGCCCCGTTCCGAGATCATCGCGACAATTCGTGAGTCCGGACTGAAAGGCCGTGGTGGCGCCGGGTTTCCCACGGCTATCAAATGGCAACTGGCTGGCGCTGCAAAAGGCGATAAAAAATATGTCGTATGTAATGCCGATGAAGGCGAACCGGGCACATTTAAAGACCGTATGCTGTTGTATGAAGAAACTGATCTGCTGCTTGATGGTATGACGATCGGCGCTTATGCGGTTGGCGCCAAGAAGGGATTTATCTACCTCCGCGGTGAATATCTCTATATGCGGAAATACCTGGAAAAAGCCCTTGAAGATCGTCGAACTCAGAAATTACTGGGTGGAAATATCCTTGGCTATAAGGAATTCAATTTTGATATCGAAATCCGTATGGGGGCCGGTGCCTATGTCTGTGGCGAAGAAACTGCCCTGATTGAATCCCTGGAAGGTTATCGCGGCGAACCGCGCAACCGTCCGCCCTTCCCGGTTGACACCGGTTTTCAGGGCAATCCCACCATTGTCAATAATGTTGAGACTTTTATTGATGCTGCATTGATAATCAGTAAAGGCGCTGATTGGTTCAATGAGCATGGTACCGATAAATCAAAGGGCATGAAAATCTTCAGTATTTCCGGTGATTGTGAACTCCCCGGTATTTATGAATTCCCTTTTGGGATTAAAGTTTCCGAACTGCTGAAAGAGGCCGGCGGAATAAATGCCAAAGCCGTACAGATCGGCGGCGCTTCAGGTCATTGTATAGCCCGGAAAGATTTCCACCGCACAATCGCGTTTGAAGACATTGGTTCCGGAGGTTCAATCATCGTTTTCGGACCCGATGCGGATATGCTTCAGGTGGCCAAGAATTTTCTGGAATTCTTTGTTGAAGAATCCTGTGGACAATGTACGCCTTGTCGTGAAGGAAATCCTAAACTCCTCGAAGGCGTTGAACTATTGGAAAAAGGTCGCTGCTCTGTTACTTACCTGAACGAATTAAAGAAATTGGGTGAAACCATCCAGGTGGCTTCGAAATGCGGCCTGGGCCAATCCAGTCCGAATGCATTTTTATCAATTGTTGAGAACTTTAAATCAGAAATCCTTAGCCCGGCAGTTGCCGGGAAGCTGACTAAGGAGGAGCAATATGCAAGATAATGAAAAACTGTTTGAAGAAGTGACCCGGTCACCAAAAAGTACAACGACTGCCGCCGTCAAGCCTCCGGTAAATACCGAAGCAATTGGTGCGCTGATTAAAGTCACCATTGACGATAAAGAAATCAAAGTTCCCATGAGTACAACAATTCTCGAAGCCGCCAAGATGCTGGGAATCAACATTCCAACTCTCTGTTATCACGAAGATCTTTGTATCAGTGGCGTCTGCCGGATTTGTGTTGTAGAAATTGACGGTTACCGGACCTTGCAGGCTTCCTGCGCATTTCCAATCACTCAACCGATAACCGTCCACACCCATACCCGTAAAGTTCGTCAGGCGCGTCGTCATATTCTGGACCTGATGCTTTCGAATCATTACGGCGAATGCTACAGCTGTGTAAGCAACAATAATTGCGAACTTCAGAAACTGGCCAATGAATACGGCGTGGACTTTTACCGCTTTGGTCATGTGGAAGAACCGACATTTGGCCGTGATGATTCGTCTTATGCTATTGTTCGGGACATGGATAAATGTATCATGTGCCGCCGTTGTGTAAGAACCTGCATCGACCTGCAGGAAGTCGGCGTTTATGAAGCCATGCATAAAGGCGATCAAACCCGCATCGGAACGTTTATGGACAATCCAATGGCTGAGTTGATCTGTATCAACTGCGGGCAGTGTATTAACCGCTGTCCTACCGGCGCCCTGCACGCTAACGATCCATCAGATGATATCTGGGCTGCGATTGATGATCCAAATAAACATGTGGTTATTCAGACCGCTCCAGCGCCCCGTTCTGCGATTGGTGAATGTTTCGGTCTTGAGCCCGGAACTCCGCTCACATTCGAAATGAACACAGCCATGCGCTACTGCGGATTTGATAAAGTGTTTGATACGAACTTCACCGCAGACCTGACGATCATCGAAGAAGGTACGGAACTGATTCTGCGTTTATATAATGCGCTTGTTAAAAAAGAACAGGAATTTATTCCACAATTTACATCATGCTCTCCGGGCTGGGTAAAATATATTGAACATTTCTATCCGGAAATGCTGCCGAATATGTCTTCGGCGAAAAGTCCGCAGCAGATGTTCGGAGCGGTGATTAAGACATATTATGCTCAAATGCATAATATTGATCCGGCAGACATTGTAACTGTCGCTTTGATGCCCTGCACTGCCAAGAAATTCGAATGCAATCGTCCTGAAATGAACGATTCCGGTTTTAAAGACATCGATTTTGGTCTGACAACCAGGGAACTGGCGCAAATGTTCAAAGAAGCCGGTATTGACCTGGTTAATATGAAGAAATCCGATTTTGACGATCCCTTTGGAACGGCCACCGGATCGGGTGTCATTTTTGGCGCTACAGGCGGTGTTATGGAATCCGCAATCCGAACGGTTTTTGAATTGATTACCGCTAAAAAAATCGAAAGTCTTTTCGAACATGCCAACATTATCCCCGTGCGTGGTTTCGAAGGTGTAAAGTATGCCGAACTGCCGATTACCGAAGTTGGCCCGGTTCCGGATATACTGAAACACCTGGTTCCTGACTGGAAATGGCTGAAAGGCATTACACTGAAGGTTGCCGTCTGTCATGGTACGGCGAATGCCAAGAAAGTACTCGATAATATTAAAGCAGGCGGCAAAATGAGTGAATGCCACTTCATCGAGTTCATGGCCTGCCCAGGCGGATGCCTGGGCGGCGGCGGAATGCCGATCCCGACCAGTGAAAAGATCCGTGCTGCCCGCGCCAAAGCGATCTATGCTGAAGACGCAGCCGCAGAAGTCCGCAAATCCTATGAGAATCCTGCCGTTGCCAAAATATATGGTGAATTTCTGACCGACGGACCCTGCGGACACAAGAGTCACAAACTGCTGCATACTCATTACATCGAGCGCGGCAAGAAACTCGTCTAAATTATCCTATTGATAAACGAAAAAGGCTATCCAAGCGGGTAGCCTTTTTTAATTTTACCCTATATGTAATGTATTGTCGCTGAAATCCGGGCTTCTTGAACCCTGGATTAATGCCAATGATTCGTTGTATCAATCCTTATTTGTTAGGCCAAGTTTAACAGAGTAGTAGTTTAACTCCAATAAAATCAATATATCAAAAAATATTAT
>JAHJGX010000238.1 GCA_018824205.1 bacterium | reverse complement strand
TTTTTATTTAATTTTTTAATTTTTATTGAAGCGTTTAATGCAATATCCGATTCATGACAGTGATATATATCCGCTTTTAAGAAGCAACCTAAATTAACTATATCTTTATATTCTCTCCATTTTCCAATTAAGCCTTTTCGTTTTTTTATTCCGTGAAATGTCACTCCATTATATTCCCAGTTTCCGTTAGAATCCGGATAACCAACGGGATTTCCTCCCATATCTGTAAATGCATTGTTTTGTAGCCGACAAATGATATGAACATCATATCCAGCATTTTTTAAAGTTCGGGTCTCCTTATAGTAAATTCGATCATCCAATGCAGAATGACGCAATAAAACCATACATATTTTTTTTTTCATTTAACTAGTTCCTATTTTAAAAATTATATATCATGCTTTTGCGAACAAAGTGCTTTTCATTTCATTTAAGAAATTTCTCTGGTATAGTAAATTGATCACTAAATAAATAATTATTCCGGTTACTATTTCGATCGTCAATAATACAAAAGTATTTAAGGACCTTAAAAGAATTCCAACTATATACACACTTACTCCCATACTGGCACTAATCCATAAAGCAGGCCACATACTAAAAAAATACTCTTTTAAACAATTCCCCAAGGCTGTCCGAATTAAAAAGATATAATTGAATAATGTATAGATGATTTGCATAATTAATACTGCAACCGCAACTCCTATCATGGATCCGGACCGGGCGCCAATATAAAGACCAATTGTCTGAGTAATAAATATTCCAACATTCCATTTGAAACCCAAATCTGCTCTTCCCTGCGCTAAAAGTAGAGCGCCGGTTGGATTACCCGTCGAACGTAAAAGACCAACAAACGCCAGTATCTGAACTAAAACTATACTTGGTATCCATTTATCACCAAAAATCACAGGTACTATATTAGGAGCTGTAATTGCCAAACCAATCATAATTGGAAAATTAATATTTGATAAAATCTGCAGAACTTTTAAATATCCTCGTTTTAATTTTTCTATATCATTTTGAATTTTCGAAAAGATCGGAAACGCGACTTTTGTCAATATTGGATTTATTAATGCTGAAGGCTTAAGTACTAAATTACTTGCTAAATTATAATATCCGAGTGATTTAGCCCCTAATAGTGAACCAATCAGTAGATAATCTAAATTAGAATTGAAATAATTAATACTTTTCTCTCCCATTTGATACAGACCAAATCCAAGGTACCCTTTTAAATCATTTTTTGAGAAATGAAACGATGGTCTCCAATGATTCCACCCCCAAAATAATAGAATAATAGACCGAAATACCGCTCCAAATAATTGGCCATAGACCAACGATAATACACCAACTCCGGAAAATGCTAATATAATCGCAATAATCGAGTTAACAAATGAACCTCCGATTTCAATTTTAGACAACTTGTTAAACTGAAGTTCTTTTTGCATTAATATCTGGAATTGCTGTCCAAATGGCGAGATGAGAAATGCTAAGGATGAGTAATGAATAAGCACCAGCAAACGCTCTTCATGATAAAAAGATACAATCAGAGGAGCAATGCTGTTAATAATCAAAAAAACACTTGTACCAGCAATAATATTTAACCAGTAAAGGCTGGAGAGTTCTGATTTTGTAGAATCTTGTCGATATATAATCGCCTTTGAAATGCCCATATCGGCAAAAAGATTAGCGAATCCAATCACTACCATCACCATTCCCATCAATCCAAAATCAGATGGTGATAATATTCTGGCTAATACAGCGAGCGTTATAAATTGGAAAAATGTTATCGCCCCGGTAGAAACCGCGCTCCATTTTATTCCAGATGCAGCTTTTTGTTTAAGATTCATGAATTACAGAAACCAACTATCCTTTATTTTTTTACTTGGTGATCCGGCATAAATAGAATTTGAGTCTAATTCGCCTTTTACTACAGAACCGGCACCAATCACTATATTATCATTGATTCTTGTTCCCGGCAATATTGAGCAGTTTGCACCTATAAACACATTATTCCCAATACTTACATTGCTGGTAATATACTCCTCTGTTACATTCTTCCCTTGTCTGTAATGATTAGAATAAGCGAAAATCTTCGTGCCGGGTCCGATTGCAACATTATTACCAATTGTTATCTTTCCATAACAAACGTTAACAAAACAAAAAGCACCAAGATGCGAATTATTGCCGATTATGAATTGACCGTTCGTATTCATAATATAGCATGAGTTATATAAAACAGAATTTAATCCTGATTTAAAATTGTCTCTATTTTTTATAATGACATTAATATCCAGCCGACAGTCTGTTTTATATATTTTACTACGCAAGAAAGTAGCTATCTTACTATCATTATTCCGAATAGATCCAAGAACAGATTGCCACACAAATTCAGGCAACTCTTTAAATAAAATTATTATTCTTCTCATTATTCCTCAATGTGACATGGGAAATTTACGCACTGCTGAATTGCTTTATCGGCATTGGGGCATCCCAGAATTGGACGTGTAACAGGATGCAGGTTCCCAATAAACCATACACCTAAATTCACACCTAGCTCTTTTATTGCCCAAGAAGTATCCTTTTTTTTATCAGGACTTACTAAGACCGGATAGCGCAGGAATATTGGTTTTGAATAAGGTATAATTAGCGGTTTATTTATTTTGTTTTTCATACACCATTTGTTCCACCGTTGAGATCCTTCAATCCGTTTATTATTGTAGAAATCGATTTTCTTTAACTGATTTAATCCAATTAAGGCTAAAGCTGCAGGCATTTTTAATCTATAATTTTGAGGTTTAATTCCGTTTTCTTCCTCCTGAGTTGTCGATACTATTCTAAATCTGGAATAAAATAGTTTAATTAAACTCCCCCTCCACCAGCGATTTGTATCTTTATAGTTATAATAATTAATGATTATTGAATAAAGTAATTTTTTAACATAATTTCGGGATGGATATCCGGTATGTTCATAATATTCTTTCAAACGTTTGGCAATTTCAACATTATTTGTTGTAACAATACCACCCTGAATAGTAGTAAATACTTTCGACTGTTCGGTACTATAAATGGCCACATCCCCAAAATTCCCAACTTTGATATTTCGATATTCTGCTCCGGTTGCTTGAGCACAATCTTCAATAATAAATAAACCATTTTGTTTTGCTATTTCAATTATTTTTTCATAATCGCGACACACTAATCCATAAAGGTGGTGTAATACGATTGCTTTTGTATTTCTAGTAATTTTTTCTTCAATTAATGAAGCATCTAGTCCGTAAGTATCTAATTCAATATCGCTATATACTGTCTTAATACCTTCAAAGTGAAAGGCGTTTGGAACAACAACGCATGTATATCCCGGTACTATTACTTCATCACCTTTTTGAAGTTGTAAAGCGTAAATACTTGCACTTAAAGCAACTCTCCCCCCTAAAAATGCAAATGCATAATTGCTTCCATTCCATAATGCAAATTTTTTCTCGAATTTATGAACAACTTTATCATTGTACCATATCCATTTATTTTTTAACATCCTTCGAGCAATTTTTATATCATCAATATCTAACGTGATTGAGCCCAATGATGGCGTTATCAAGGGAATTCCCCTTATATATTTCCAGAAATTTTTAAACTGTTCATAAGGAAAATACAAAAAGTAAAATAAATAATTCATTGCCAGACTTTTCATTTAATGATATCCTTAACTGCATCAATTACATCTTGGACATCATTATCATTTAATTTAGCTGATAAGGGAAGAGAAACCGTTCTATCTGACACCCATTCGGAATTGGGAAAATCACCTCTTTTATAACCATACGATTTTTGATAATACGGATGAAGATGTAAAGCAATATAATGGACGCCAACTCCGATGCGTCGTTTAGTCATCTCATTTAAAAATTGATCTCGAGTAATATTGATTTGGTCAATATCTATTAATAACGTGTAAAGATGATATGCATGTTTTGTATTTTTTTGATTTTTTTCTGGGATTATTACGGGTAAGTCCTGAAAGGCTTCGTTATATGTATCCCATATTTGTTGTCTTCTTTTCCGATATATTTCTATTCGTGGTAGTTGATGAATCCCTATTGCTGCCTGTATATCCATCATATTATATTTATATCCGGCATGGACAACCTGATAGTGCTTATATCCTTCATCACCAAAACGTTTCCAAGCATCTTTGGTCATACCATGAAGTCCAAGTATTTTTATTTTATCGGCATATGCCTCATTATCCGTTATGACCATTCCGCCTTCACCAGTAACGATATTTTTTGTAACGTAAAAACTAAAACATCCAAAAGCACCAATTGTACCTGCTTTATTTCCCTTATATTCTGTTTCAATTGCATGGGCACAATCTTCAATGACCTTTAAATCATATTCTTTAGCGATACTCATAATTTCATCCATATCACACGGACGTCCTGCAAAATGGACTGGAATAATGGCTTTTGTTTTAGATGTGACTTTCTTTCGGATATCCTTAGGATCAATATTAGAAGTCCTTTTCTCACAATCAACAAAAACTGGATTTGCACCTGAATGAATAACTGCGTTAGCGGTTGCAGAAAACGTCATGGTAGGTACAATTACTTCATCATCAGATTTTAGATTTAAAGTCAATAAACTAAGATGTAACGCAGCTGTACAAGAATTTAACGCAAGTGCGTACTTTGAACCTGTATATTCTTTAAAGAGTAATTCAAATTGTGCCACTTTAGGACCTGTACCAAGCCAACCTGATTTTAAAGTGTCAACAACTTCATCTATCTCTGGTTGCTCAATAAAGGGACTGCCAAAAATTAAAAAGTCATCCCGCATTTTTATCACCTATGAAGTTTTGAGAATATTACTGTTGTTTCTCTTTCGATAAAATCAAGAAAGAAGATTAATAAAAGGACAAAAAGTCCAGAAATTGCTGAAATAGATATTACTAGGAGAGTCCGCCGTGGTTTATCTCTCATTTCAGGTCTAATTGCTCTATCTAAAACTAATAATGTGGGAATATCTTTTGTTTCCTCTATTTTAGCTTGTTCATACTGTGGTCCAAGGAACTCGAGAATTTTATAATGATATTCAATCTTCATTTTCAATCTAATATAATTCTTTTCAATATCTGGTAACTTGATAAAATTCGGAATTAATTGATCTATATTATCAGTAAAATATAGGTTCTGATAATTTTTCTTTAAACTTTGTAATTCATATTGTATCTGCAAAGTTTGGGGATTATCTCCCTTTTTTGTTTTTTCAGCAACTTCCAGCTCAATCTCTTTCATAATAATTTGAGCCTTCATTTCTGCTGCATTTTCAACACCGACCCTGATCTGATCTTCAAGACTCAGTATTCCTTTTGTTTTCATAAATTCTGCCATATCATCTTGAAGTATTTTCAAACTATCCATAATTATTTCTACTCGTGATTCAATAAAAAGTCGGTTGTTTTTAGCATTACTGATTGAAAGCATAATATTAATTGAATCAAGACACTCAACAATGTAATTTGTAATATTAGCGACTGATTCTTGACCACGGTTCCAAAAGAATATTTTTATTTGTCCTTCATCATCAATATTATATTTTAGATTTTTTGAGTACGTTTGTCGTGCTATTTCAAGATTTTTAGATTCATATATTTTTTCGAGATTAAACTTTTTAATTACTTTTTCTGCCAAAATTCTACTTTTTAAAATTGCAATATATCTATTTGTATTATCATCACCACCCATTAGACTATTCATTCCAAAATTCCCAAGAAGGTTTGAAATTCCAAAAGATGACGATGATGAAGTTGAGGTAGGTAGTATAACTGTTGTTGCTTTATAAAATTTTGGTACAAACAAACTAATTCCGGCCGTAATTATCCCAATAGAAAATACGGTATAAAAGCAAAACTTTCTCCATCTCCAGAATATTTTCCATATATCAACAATCCGAATTTCATTGTCTTGCATGTAGAAATCCTCACTAAATAGAGTAGTAACCTTTATATCTTAATAAAATCATTGTTTGCATTATTTTGATGCATTTATCTCGTCGCAGCAATAAACGTAAGAATAACAGAAGCAACGGCAGATATTATCTGGAGAGCAGACATGGTTCCAAATAGTAAATTAACCCGTGTCCGAGGTACAATTATTACATCTCCACGTTTAATTTCCGCTTTTTTACCTAATTCTATTGTCCCATCTAAATGTCGGACTAAAGCCCGTTCAACATCTCCTTCAACCGTATTACCTCCAGCCATATTTACGTAGTCTAAAGCCGAATAACCAGGGAAAAAGTCAAAACCACCTGGCGCTTGAACAAAACCATTTACTGAAACACCGCGCTCAGAGAGAATATCAATTGCATCACCTGGCACAAGCAATGTTGTTTTAAAATCTTTTGGAAAAATAGTTAGGAATTTTTCTTTGCCATTAATAATTCGAGTAATTGTTACATTTTCAAGATCGGCATTTGTGGAAAACTTTGCTCTTCTGACCAAAAACTCACCAAGCGTTTCTCCCTTTTGTATTATATCATAGCCCCTGCCTGCAATTGATCCTCGAATTACGACCCCTTCTTTTTCCACATCGCCAAAAGGGACAAAAATTCTATCACCTTCTATAAAAGTTGGATTATTAATATGTTTACCATCAGTTAAAAACTTTAAAAAGTTCACTGTTTTTATTGTGCCGTCAGCTCTTGTAATTTTTATGTTGTATTCTTGCGCAAATTGGTGAAATCCTGCAACTCCATCGATAACTTGATCTAATCTAGTAATGGGAGTCACATCTAAAAATCCTTGAGAATTTACAGCGCCAATAATTTGAATCCTAAAATTTCTTATATTCAATAATGTCACACTGGACTTAGCATTTGTATAAGTGCAACTAATAAAATTTTTGATTTCATTTTGTGCATTGAGTAGGGATTTTCCATTGATATCAATAACACCTACACTTGGGATTAGTAATTCTCCTGTAGGCCCGACTGTTAAAGTAAATGTAAAGTTTTGGGCGGTTATGATATTAATCCCTAAAATATCTCCGGGTCCTATGATATATTCACCTGGATTTATTGCCGTTTCCAAAGAAAATATATATTGTTCAGGTACTACCGGGACATCCCGTTCATCCTTCTCCTTGTCCGCCAAAGACGTTAGAAAACGTCTTCCGTATGATTGAGCGAATAAAAGGTTAGATAATAGTATTAATATCATAGTAAATCGGATGAATTTCATTATTCCCCCATTTGCAAAATTTACAACTCCATCTCATGCCAAAGACGTCCCTTCGGGATATTGCTTCTTATAATAATCAAGATATTCCCCGGATTTCAAAGGTTTCCACCAGTCTTCATTTTTCATGTACCAACCCACTGTTTCCTTGATCGCATCTATGAATCGGTGTTCCTGGTTCCAGCCCAGTGATTTCAACTTGGATTCATCCAGCGAATAACGCCAGTCGTGACCGATCCGGTCAGCCACCGGTTTGATCAGCGATTCCTTTTTCCCTGTCAGTTGCAATATCAATTTGGTAATCTCTATATTCTCCATCTCGCTGCCACCGGCAATATTGTAGACTTCACCCAGTTTGCCGTTTTTCAATGCATATTCGATCGCTGTACAATGATCTTTGACGTACAACCAATCCCGGACATTTTTACCATCCCCGTACAACGGAAGTGGTTTGTTCTCCATCGCATTCGTCACAAATAGGGGAATCAGTTTCTCAGGGTACTGATATGGACCGTAATTATTGGAAGCCCTGGTAATGATAACCGGCAGTTGATAGGTATTAAAATAGGAATAGGCCAGACGGTCGCCACCAGATTTACTGGCAGAGTAAGGATTGCCCGGTTTCAAAGGTGATTCTTCAGTAAAGGAACCGGATTCAATGGAGCCGTAAACTTCATCGGTACTGATCTGAATGAAGCGCTCAAGGCCGTACTTCCGGGTTGCTTCCAGGAGAACATACACGCCGTACATATCCGTGCGGATAAAATCTTCCGCATCGCCGATACTGCGGTCCACATGACTTTCAGCGGCAAAATTAATCAGATAGTCCGGTTTATATTCCTCAAAGATTTGGTTGACGATTTTTGAGTCACAGATATCTCCTTTGATGAACACATAATCAGGATTATTCTTTAAACTACTAAGGTTTTCCGGGTTGCCGGCATAGGTCAATTTATCCAGATTAATGACCTTGATTTGTCCATATTTTTCAAACAAAAAATGAATATAATTACTGCCGATAAATCCGGCACCGCCAGTGACTACATATACTTTTTTCTTACTCATTCTTTTTCTCTTTTTCAGTATTTTTCATATTCGATTATACGGATGTAAATTACAGTCATTCATAGTCATTTGTTGTCGTTTGTAGCTTTACCTATAGATTTTATGTAATTGTTCAGTTTAACTCCCAGATTATTTATTTCCTTTATTAAATCCTCATAATCATCATCTACGATTAGTGCTCTATTATTTGCTTTTGTTAACCACGTTTTTGCTTCATACAAGGATCCTCTTGAATAATAACTGAAATTTTTAACTTCCCTGTAATGATACCGTCCGAATCCTTCGCTTAAGTTTGCTGCAACCGAATCAATTGCCCTGATTAGTTGCTTGCCAATCGTATCTTTTTCAAAATGCTCCCATTCCTTCATAATATTCCAGATTCGTTCTCCTAAATCCATTGCTAAATTGTAGACATTCAACTCTTCCAGCTTCATTTTACATCTTTCAGAATTAAAATTACAATCACTTCCTCTCGAATCACAATAAATTACGACCGAATTACCATTGAATTACCATCGAATTACAGCCGAACTTTTCTCCCGATACAATCATATAAAAAGCCCTTTTTTATGACCATATCCGGTTCATAAATATTACGGGCGTCAATCAGCACCGGTTTCTTCATGACCGATTTGATATAATCCAGGTCCATATTCCGGAATTCATTCCACTCAGTCAGGATAATCAACGCATCAACATCTTTGACAGCATCCTCCGATGAAGCCACATAGGTGATCTGGGGATAATGCTTGCACATTTCATTCATGGCTTCCGGATCGTAAGCTTTAATTTGACCACCCTGCTTCAGAATTTCACCAATAACTGTTAGGGCCGGAGCATCGCGAACGTCGTCGGTATTTGGCTTAAATGCCAGACCCAGCAGCCCAATCGTTTTCCCTTTTAAATTGGGAACAAACTTCAACAATTTCTCAACCACTCTTAATTTCTGTCGATGATTAACATCAATCACCGCTTCCACGATTGTGGCTTTCAAACCGACCTGCTCGGCAATTTTTGTCAGTGCCAATGTATCTTTCGGAAAACAGGAACCTCCATAACCGGGCCCCGCATGTAAAAATTTCGGAGAGATTCGTCCATCAAGTCCCATCGCTTTCGCAACCATCTGGGCATTCGCACCAACCTTTTCACAGATATTAGCGACCTCATTGATGAACGATATTTTTGTCGCCAGAAATGCGTTGGATGCATACTTGATCATTTCAGCCGTACGGACATCGGTACCAACAATCGGTGTCTCAATCAGGTAAAGAGATCGGTAAATCCCTTTCATGATATTCAATGCTTTTTCCGAACTGGTTCCTAAAACTACCCGATCCGGTCTCATAAAATCACCAACCGCAGATCCTTCCCTTAAAAACTCAGGATTGGAGACGATATCAAACATATCTTCGGAAATACCCTTTGATAAAATACGTTCCCTGATTTTATCACCGGTACCGACAGCTACCGTACTTTTAGTCACAATTATTTTGTAACTGTCAATCACTTCCGCAAGTTTATCGACAACGTTAAATACGTAACTGAGATCGACTTCACCATTTTCCGCTGAGGGTGTTGGAACTGCGGAGAAAATAACCCGGGAATTTTTAATCGAATTTTCCAAATCAGTGGTAAAACTCAACCTACCCTTATCAACATTCTTTTTGACCAGATCCAATAAACCTGGTTCATATATTGGCAGAATGTCGTTTTTTAATTTCTTAATCTTCTCTGCATCAATATCGACACAAATAACTTCGTTACCGAAATCCGCCAGGCCGGTTCCCGACACTAAACCGACATACCCAACCCCAATCATTGCAATTTTTTCCATGAAATCTCCTCCTGAACAAAGAAATTTATATATATTTTTAAGAATTTACGACAGGTGCTACGATCTGTTTTTATGTATCAAATTTGCTAATTTTGCCTCTTCTGTTTCTTCCGGCGACAGCACGCCGAAAATTTGGGCATCGCAACACTAAATCGCAAGGTTTTTTTATTGGTAACCGGATATTCGACGGATCACCCACTCTGCAATCAATACAAATAGTAATAATATAAATATTCCCGGCCAGCGCCACAGCTTTAACTTGTGAAAACTGGTATGTGTTTCTGAATCAAAGGAAATCACGCCTGCAATATTCCGGTAATTATCGGGAGTAAAGTACGATCCGCCGGTCCTGTTTGCAATTCCCTTCAGTGTTTCAACGTCCTGTTGGATATTCTGATGTTCCACAGAATTCCGAAGTACCTGGATGTTTTTTCGGTATTCTCCCAGATTAAACTCAGCGCTAGCGGCACTAATGATAATTTGATGATCTCCTTCGCTCTTTAACGGAATTTCTCCCCGGTATTTGACACCATTCCATTGAATGAGAAAATTAGTTGAATTGTTCCCTGCATCGATCAGTTCAGCAGTCAACATTGCATTTGGAACAATCCCGCCTTTAATATCGGTGATGATACCGGTCACTTCCGCAAGTTCACCTTTGAGATAGATATCTTTATTCAGTGAAAATTGTAAATTTGACGTGCTTAATTTATCGGTAAGCCACTTCAAAACAGACGTCATCAGCTCTGTGTAAATGTAATGATTATTGGCGCCTGTTGTCATCATATCCCAACGCCACAGATCAACTCCGCTGACAAATGCCTTTCGGATACCATCCGCTTCACTTAGAGACAGGATTGGCATCGGTTTTTGATCGCCGGATTCAATAATGGAAATGTAATCATCGGATAATTGAATTTCTTTAAACGGCATTCCGACGGGTGGTAAATCCGCCCAGTCACTTTTGTACTGTTTTTCCGATCGCAAATTCATTAACACCGGGTGATTTTGATTCTCTTCATTAATCCGGCATAGAACAGAAAGGATTTTAGATTCAATTAATCGATGTTTTCGAATGACTGGTTCTGAAAAAACACGATTCAGTTTGTCAGGCACAATTGTCGGCAAATACTGAATATATTCCGCCGGTCTGTCCTGAGATATTTTTGATGATACTTGATTTAATTGATTCTCAGTGATATCATTTGACGGAAACCCGAATAATACAACAGCATCCCATTTCATTTGGAATGGGTCGGACTCAGAGCCGGTGTGCCATTTTCCCTGAAAACTAAGAAGGTCAATTATTTCCATTTCAGGAAATGTCTTCGCCATTAAGGAAAAAAAACGACCATTAAAACTGTTCTGGCCCTGGATAATAACAAGCCGTTGCTTATTATTATTTACACGCAACAGAGATTTCTGCTCGTTATTCAGCGGATTTCGGTCGTGAGTCGTATCAATCAGAACGCTGTAATACGCAATGCCTGCCTGATCTGGAATTGTGGTAAATTGAACGGTACTTGCTAAGGATTTCTGATAGGTGGGAATTGTTTTTTTCTGAATGATCTGACCATCTCTTTTTAACCAAACTGTTGTTGGATTTCCATATCCCAGCGATAATACCCGTGCTTCTATCAAAATACTGTCACCAATACTGGCTTTGGAGGGCATGGACAAATCGATTATTGCCGGGTCCATAATTAAAATACTGTCACCAATCCCGATAGGATAGACAGGAAATCTTGGATGCATTTTTAATAACAACGGATCTTCACCCGAGGTTGAAACCCCATCACTTACAATGACTGCGGCTCTGATATTCCAATCGCCCTGATTATTTTCACAGTAATCTATTACACTCGAAATATTCGTACCGTCACTGTCAAAAGACAATTCCGTAGGGTACTTTACTTCTCCATCGACTTGCAATCCGAAGGGCAGTATTTCAACATGTGCGTCATGTCGTTCAATCAGATCTTTCAGATTAGTAACAATTGAACGGACCGAATCAGCAGAAATCCCGTTATGTGCAATCATACTGAGGGATTGATCGGCAAATAAAACAACAAGAGGTTTATGATTTTTCCGAATTTCCCAGCTGATCAGCGGTTTTAAAATTAAAACCAGAATACAAAAAAATACAACGTTGCGTAATAGTATCAAAACCGGAAAAGACCAATCAGATTGTGAGCGTCCGCGTCGGTAGCTGAGGTACAGGACAATCAAAACAGCAATAATAACCGGTAAAATCCAGAGTGTTAAATTTTGAAACTGAATGGATAGTGAATGCATGAATTAAAAATCATTTTCCAGCGTTAAATTCGGAACGGCCGAAATGCTACTGGATGAAAATAATTGGCGGATATATAGCTCACGGCCGGTACGTGAAATCATTGCAGCGTTATCTGTACAATATTCCAGAGATGGAAAATATACCGAAATACCGTATTGCATCGAAATCTCACTGATCCGGCTCCGCAACCTGGAGTTGGCGGCAACCCCCCCCGCCAGTACCAGTTTCCGGCATTCTCTCTGGATTGCTGTTTCGATGGTGTTGGTCACCAATACATCCATAATCGCCTCCTGGTAAGATGCACAGAGATCATTTTTGTGTTTTTCAGCCCATTCACTTCCCTTTTGTCTGACCAAATAGAGCAATGCTGTTTTTAAACCGCTGAAACTGAAATTTGTGGGATTATCTTTAATGTTTGCCCGTGGAAAATGATAAAACTCGGGTTTACCGATCCGCGCCAGACGATCAACAATGGGTCCTCCGGGATAGCCCAGATTTAAAATCCGGGCAGCCTTATCGAAAGCTTCACCGGCGGCGTCATCAATGCTTCTTCCAAGAATTGTGTAATCATGAAAATCTTTTACGAATATTATTTGTGTGTGTCCACCGGAAACGAGCAGACATAAAAACGGATAGTCCAGTTCGGGATGATCAAGGAAATTCGCCATAATATGGCCTTCAACATGGTTGACTCCCAAAAGAGGCTTTTCTGTGGCAAATGCCAGCCCTTTGGCAAAACTTAAACCGACCAGCAGTGCGCCCATGAGACCCGGTCCGCGGGTGACGGCAATTCCATCGATATCTGTCAACTCAACCTGTGATTTATCAAGTGCCTCGGTAACAAGGCTATCCAAAATGCGCATATGTTCTCTGGAAGCAAGCTCGGGGACAACGCCTCCATATTGCTGATGCATTAATTGTGAACTTACAAGATTTACCAATACCGTTTTATCATCTAAAACAGCGACTGAGGTCTCGTCGCAAGACGTTTCAATCCCAAGTATTTTCATCTATCTTTCCCGTACTATCCGAACTTCAATTCTCCGCGGTGTCATATTACTCCAACTCAATACCCCCTCCGGCAGTTCCACGGTGGGAACATAATAATTTTCACCGTATTTCCAGTTTTCTTTAAAATTGAAATAGACATTGATATCTTCCGGTTGGATGGTTGTCAATTGGCTGATCGCAGAGGAAACCAATAACGATATTTCTGAAGGACTCAGTTCGACATTTATGCGGTTAGGCACACCGAGCAGACGAACCGGAATATTGGTCACAACCTGCTCTCCAATTTGCTCGACAGACTGGTAGAAATGAACTTTATAGGCGTTTGCCTGAATATTATCTTCAACCGGAATTTCCAGACCGAGGTCAATTTCAACGGGTGCAATAACGGAGCTCTTTTGAAACGGCTCTGTAAATACTTCTTTATATTTTTTCATATAGGTCCGGGGACCACTTAACAGCACACTATCAGGAGAAATAATCGGTTTGTTTACAGAAATATATCCGGGTGCTGTCTTTATATCGGTGCGCAAACGGACAGGCACACGTAGCATATCCAGACGATCCAACTCTACTTGAAGAGATTCCGGGTATACAATATGGTTGAAAGTGACATTGACATTGCGTGGAATAATTATCTTTTCGGCATTCTCTGAAAAATAATCATTCAGATTATAAACATAATACCAGCGAATGGATTCCACGTCAAGAACAAATTTAAATGCATATTTACGTGTGGTCAACAGGTAAAACAGATCAACGCCTCTTCCGGAAAAATTTGCCTGAATATGGCTAGGAATTTTTTCTTTAAGCGTTTTTCCTTCTTCAATGTTAATAATCTCCAAAGGAGTATCGATGGTATAAGTATAGTGATTACCAAGAATCGTAAAGAACCATATGATTATTGCCAGTATCAGTATTCCGATTTTTATACGGGTATTTTTCAGAAACCAATTAATAAACTGACGGCCAATTTTAATAAAGATAGATTCATCAGCCATATTTTTTTTCCAATCCAAAATTAATGAATTAACGTCTGAAAATAACATAGGGGCTTGTTAATATCAAGCCCCTATATTTGATTTTACACTAAGATAACTGCTATGAAGCGTTGCTTACTTTGCTTCCTCTGGTTTATCCGATTCATCTTGTTCTTCAAGTTTTTCAGCCTTTTTGCTTGTTTTCTTGGTAGCAGTTTTCTTTGGTGTAGCTTTTTTAACCGTTTTCTTTTTGCTACCCGCGTCTTCTTCCGATTCCGGTTCTGCCTTTTTAGCAGTTTTTTTCGGTGCTGGTTTTGTTTCAGCTTCGGTTGCAGGTTCTTCAGTTTTCGGAGTTACTTTCTTCTTGGCAGCCTTTTTGGGGGCTTCTTCCTTTTTTACCTTTTCTACAGTTTCTGCCTCTTTTTTTGCCTTTTCTGACTTTGCGATTTTATTCCGGATTTCATCGGGAATCTTTATTTTGTCAGAAAGATCGGCTTGCTGCAGCATGTAAGCCTCAACATCGTCTTTGGGCTCTTTAGGAATTGCCTGGTCCCTGGAGAGAACAATCCGTTTTTCATTTTTATTGACTTCCAGAACCTTCAATTGAAGTTTTTCGCCGACGCTAATCGCTTTACTGACATCGTTCCGGTCTTTTTTGGGCATCTGTCCAATGGGAACGATTGCGTCTACATCGTGTTCCAGATTAACGACAATGACTTTTTCGGTAATCTTTGCCACTTCACCTTCAACAATAGAACCTTCGGTATAAATTCCTTCGATCATTGGCCATGGATCGGTTTCTGCCTGTTTTACTCCAAGGGTAATCTTACGGTTTTCCTTGGATACTTCCAGAATCCGAACATCAATCTCATCCCCGCGTTTAATAACTTCCCGCGGATGACGGATTTTCCGGGTCCATGAAAGATCGGAAATATGCACAAATCCATCGATACCTTCCTGCAGTTCAATAAACACTCCATAAGGAGTCAGATTGCGGACAATACCTTTGTACGTTGAGCCAGGAACATAAGTCTGCTCGATCGTTTCCCATGGGTCCGGTTCCAGCTGTTTAAATCCGAGTGAAATTTTCCGATCTTCACCATCGATGTTAAGAACTTTCGCTTCAATCTCTTCACCCAGGCTAAACACCTCAGACGGATGTTTGATATGCTGAGTCCACGAGATTTCCGATATATGGATCAGGCCTTCGACGCCCTTTTCCAGTTCGACAAAAACACCATAATTGGCAATATTGACTACTTTACCTTTCACAATGGAGTCCATCGGATACCGCTCTTCAATACCTTCCCAAGGATGCGGCGTTAACTGCTTTAATCCAAGAGACACTCGCTGTTTATCGGAGTCGTAATCAATAACCTTGACGGTAAGTTCATCATCCATTCCAACAACTTCCTTCGGATGATTGACACGTCCCCAGGAAAGATCAGTAATATGGAGCAGTCCGTCCAGGCCACCCAAGTCGATAAACACACCAAAGTCCGTAATATTTTTAACCCGTCCTTTGAGAACATCGCCCACTTTGATCTTTGAAAGCAGGTCATCACGTTTTTCTTTCATGCTTTCTTCAAGGATATCTTTGCGGCTGAGTACGATATTTTTCCGCAGCTCATTCAATTTCACAATCCGGAATTCGAATGTTTTTCCAACATAGGAATCAAAATCCGTTACTGGACGAATATCGATCTGTGATCCCGGCAGGAATGCATCAATACCCATGATATCAACGACCATACCGCCCTTAATCCGGTTGGTAATACGTCCTTCAATCGTCTCAGCTGTATCGTAAATATCCCGGACTCTTTCCCAGACTCGCATAAAGTCGGCTTTTTTCTTGGAGAGAATCATTTGTCCGTTTTCATCTTCAAGAACGTCGACAAACACTTCAATCTGGTCACCGACTTTCGGACCTTCGCCCTCTTCAAATTCATCCCGCGAAATGACGCCTTCGGATTTAAAACCCACATCCATCAATATTTCATTATCATTTACCGTAACAATCGTTCCGATAATCCGCTGTTCCTGTGAGATATCCCGGAGTGAACTTTCGTAGATTTTTCGCTGTTCTTCATCCACATCTTTATGGATTTTATCTAAGTCTTTTAATTCAAATACACGAATTTCTTCGGAAAGCGGACCGCTTCTAACCAATTCGGTTTTATATGGTACGCCGTCATCGTTTGTTTCAGATGGTTTTTCAACAATTTGTTCATCTGCTTCAACCGGAGCTTCAACAGCTTCCGTTTCAGGCTCAACAGTAAACTCAGTTGCTTCCACTGTCACAGTTTCATCAACTTCTTCAACTTTTTCTTGTTCTTCTACAACTGCTTCTTCCTGTGATTCAGGCTCAGCCTGAGTTTCAAATTCGGCAGGAGTTACTTCAGGGTTGGTATTTTCCGAAACCTCCTCTGAAGGGTTAGGGGTTAATTGTTTTTCTTCTTCTGTCATGGAACGAGTTCCTTCGGTTTTGGGTTAATTTTTCACTTATGTTAATTCTAAATTCAATCTGATTTTTCCCGGATGATCGATACAATTTGATCAACCTGTTCCTGAAAACTTAAATTGCTTGTATTAATCGTTATCGCATCTTCGGCTTTTTGTAACGGTGAATGGGAGCGTGATGAGTCAATCTTATCGCGTTTTTTTAATTCTATGACTATTTCTTCAATTGTCAGCGACTGACCGATTTTCCGGTAATCGTTAATACGCCGTTTTGCCCGAACATGAATATCCGCATCTATGTAAAACTTAAAATCGGCATCCGGAAATACATTTGTTCCGATATCACGACCTTCCATTACAATATTGTCATTTTTCACCATGGCACGCTGCTGTTCTGCCATAACAATCCTGACTCCCGGAATCGCACTTACCGGACTTACCATTGCAGCAACGGCAGATGTTCGGATGGCATCGGAGACGTCTTCGTTATCCAGGAACGTATGATGAACATTATCAATCCAGCGGAACCGTATATCCAATTTTCGGGCCAGCCGGGTAATGAGTTTATCATTTTCAATATCAATATTTTTTCGGAGTGTTGCCAATGTCACGGCCCGATACATTGCACCGGTATCAACGTAGGTAAAATTCAATTTTCTGGCTACCTCTTTGGCAGTACTGCTCTTTCCTGAGCCGGCCGGACCGTCTATTGCTACTATCATTCCCATTTCTCACCTTTCAAATAGCCAGTAAATTTAATTGTTCACTTGATAAAAACAAATGCTTTCCTTTTCTAAATGATTCCACATAATTCTTTCAATTTCCGCACTTCAATAGCATTCAGATGCCGCCACTGCCCTGGTTTTATTGCCCCCGTAAAGATTCCGGCATAGCTGATTCGATCCAGGTCCATCACTTTGTATCCCAATACTTTAAACATTCTGTGGATTTCCCGGTTAAGTCCTTCACGCAGTTCAAGTGTTACGACGGAGTTTTTTTTCATATGCCGGACATGTAACACATGGCCACGTGCCGTTTCACGGTAATTTAACTGGACCCCACTCGCGATTGTGCTGCTTAATTTCTCGCTGTACATCTTATCCAGCTCAACCTGGTACACCCGTGGGATTTGGTACTTTGGATGAGTCAGGCGATAGTGTAATTCACCATCGTTTGTGAATAGTAAGACGCCGGTTGTGTTCTTATCCAGACGGCCGATTGGTTTGACAAACACATTTTTTGGCAAAAGCATCCCAACATGTTTCCGCCACTGTTCATCACTCAATGTCGTAATCACACCTTTCGGTTTATTTAATAGCAGATAATTACTTCGCTGGGGAGATATTTTTCCACCATCCAGAGTCACAACATCAGTGTCCTGAACAAATGTGGAAAAATCCGTCACGATTCCACCATTAACTGCAACCCTGTCTTCCTCAATCATCTCTTCACATTTTCGGCGGGAAGCGATCCCGCATAGAGAGAGGTATCTATTCAGACGAATTCCCGTCGTATTCTTCTTCATCACCATCATCGATTTCCACATTCATTATGTCTTCAATCTCCTTTAATTTCGGGAGATCATGAAGACTGTTTAGTCCAAAATATTCAAGAAAATGAGAACTGGTTCCATAAAGTAACGGCCTTCCGGGACCTTCCTGACGCCCTTTTGTTTCGATCAGGTTTTTCTCGAGAAGCGATTTTAAATAGGAACTGACCCCTCGGATGGCATCAATTTCACCACGGGTAATTGGCTGCTTGTATGCAATAATGGACAGGGTTTCCAGAGCCGATTTTGATAGTTTCACATTGCCCTGGTTCTGATAAAGGCGCCGAATCCACGGTTCGTACTTCTCCCTGGTCATCAGCCGGTAACCCTGGGCAATATTTTGTACCCAGACCGGCAAGCCTTCCTGTTCAAAATAGTCATTGATTTCCGCAATAATCTCTTCTAACTGAACCGCTTCCTCCAGACACAATTCCACCTGTGCCGATGTCAGCGGTTCCTCTGCGGAAAACAATAATGCTAGTACAACTCTATGTGTCTGCGATAACATTCGTGTCCTTTAATTGTATTTTAGTAAGGTATATATCTCCGAATATCGTTTTCTGCGATATACTGATTTCTTCGGATTTCACCATTTCCAGAATGGCTAAAAAAGTGACGACAACTTCAATCCGGTTCTTTAACATTACGGCAACATTTGAGAATTTTATCCGTTTCTTATCTGCAAACATCGTCCGCAGGATTTGTGCCTGCTGATTAATATTAATTTTATAGGTCTCGATCTGATAGTAACTGGTTTTAGGCATTGATTCAAGCAGGTTTCTGAATGCAATTCCAAGATCAACCAGATGGACATCTGCCAAAAAAAGACCGGGATCCCAGGAAATAGTATCAGAGGATGTTTTTACAGGATAGAACTTGTTCTGCTTTTCTTCCAGGTTTTTGAATATTGTGCCTGCCTCCCTGTATTTCTGGTATTCAACCAGCATCTGGATCAGTTCGGTCCGGGGATCTTCAATAAGTTCTTCATTATCGACCTTTTCACGGGGAAGCAGCATTTGAACTTTTATTCGCATCAGCAGCGATGCCATCAGGATAAATTCACCGGCCAGGTGAAGATTCATACTCTTCATTATATCCAGGTATTCAAGGTATTCCTGGGTAATATAGGATATTGGGATGTCGTAAATATTGATCTCATCTCTCTTAATAAAAAAGAGCAGCAGATCCAACGGACCTTCAAACACATCCAGTTTGACATTATAACTCATGGATTAACCCATGGACATGACGTCCCGGACCTCTTTCATTGTATCGGCAGCAACCACACCTGCCCGCTGTTCACCATCTTTAACAATGTCTAGCACTTCGTCAAGATGCTCGGAAAAGTATCGGCGTTTTTCTGCAAACGGTGATATTGCCCCGGCAATTGCTTCAGCGCATTTCATTTTACAATCCACACATCCTAAAGCGCCACTCATACAGCCTGCGGTTATTTCTTCGGTTTCTGTAGAATTAAATCGCTGATGGTACGTATAAACAAGACAGATTTCCGGCCGGCCAGGATCGCCACGCCGAATTTTCTGAGGATCGGTAATCGCTTTACGTATCTTTTTCTTGATTTCTTCTTCACCGTCGGATAATAAAATTGTGTTTCCAACTGATTTGCTCATTTTATTCCCGTCAAGGCCGGGCAATCGGGCAAATGTCGTCAGTTTTGTTTTTGGTATTGGAAATACTTCACCGTAGGTCGAATTGAATTTACGGGCAATTTCCCGGGTAATTTCCACATGAGGCGCCTGATCTTCACCCACCGGAACGACATTGCCTTTATAAAGTAATATATCCGCGGCCTGCAAGACCGGATAACCAAGATGACCATAGATGAGTGATTCCATATTTAAATCTTTTACCTGTTCCTTCAGGGTTGGATTTCGCTCCAAACGTGCGGTTGTTATCAGCATCGAAAAAATCAGATGCAATTCGCTGTGCTCCTTAATTTGGCTCTGGCGAAAAATCGGACTTTTTTCCGGGTTAATGCCCACCGCCAGCCAGTCGGCGACCATTTCCAGCGTATTTTCCAGAATCTCGCTGGTGTCAAGGTTTGTCGTCAGAGCATGATAATCGGCAATTAAGTGATAATTCTCGTATTCACCTTGCAATATTACCCAGTTTTCGAGTGCTCCAACATAATTACCAAGATGCATCTTGCCGGTTGGCCGCATTCCGCTTAATATTCGTCCTCTTTTCTTTTCTTCCATGTTGATTTCTTCCTAATCTAAATACAGATACGGTCGCCATTCTTCAAGTGGGGCACCTCTGAATCGTTGTAAAGTATGTACTTTGTGAGGTCTTTTGGGCGTTGATTTTAACTCCATTCCTGCCGATTCCAGCAGCCTGTCGCCTTTCTTATTATTACAGCGAATACACGCCGTCACCAGATTTTCCCAGGTCTCTTTTCCACCCAGTACCTTAGGTATAATATGATCAATCGTCAAGGGAATATTCGTCGCCCCGCAATATTGACAGGTATGGTTGTCCCGCCTGAAGATATTTGCTTTATTCAGAACCGCAAACCAATTATGGACCCGGATATACCGGTTGATCCGGATAATTGTAGGTACCGGAAACTCATTAGATGCCGAACATAAGACTAAATGGTCTACGACTTCGACCATACTGGCTTTTTGTTCAATCAGCAATACAATCGCCCGCCGGACATCACAGATATGCAGCGGTTCATAGGTTTGATTCAGAACCAGTACCGATCGATTTGTAATTGATAATTCTCCAGCCGTCATCTGATTAACCACTACTACTTTATTAACTTTTCCTTTAAAATTTCATCAGCAACTTCAACATCATTAAAATGAATTGTCCGGTCTTTCAATGTCTGGGTCGTCTCATGCCCTTTCCCAGCAATCAAAACCAGGTCTCCAGTTTGGGCGATGTCTATCCCGTACTTGATTGCCTTGTGCCGGTCATGAATTATTTTATATTCAAAGGAATCTCGGCCTTTGATACCGGCAACAACCTGTTCAACTATTTTCTTCGGATCTTCAGTCCGTGGATTATCATCGGTAATAATGGCGATGTCACTCAGTTCTTCTGTGATCGCTGCCATTTTGGGACGCTTATCGGGATCACGATCACCACCGCAACCGAACACGGTAATGATTCGGTTCGGATTCATTGACCGTGCAGCATTCAGGACTTTTAGCAATCCGTCTGGTGTATGCGCATAATCGACGATCACTGTAAAATCCTGTCCCTGATTGATCGTCTGAAAACGTCCGGCAACAACGATATTCTGCTCAAGGCCGGTTTTGATTTCCGCAAGTGACACGTCCTCTAAAACCGCTGAAACAGCAGCCAGCATATTGTAAAGATTAAACATTCCCCGCAGTTTCGCATGGACATCAATTTTTCCCTTCGGCGTTACCAGAGTAAATGATGTTCCGGTTCCGTCCATATTGATATTTTCCGCACTTACATCGGCAGAATTTTCAATTCCGTATTTCACGATCTTTGCCTGAGCTGCATCAATGAAAAACTGAGATG
>JAHJGX010000237.1 GCA_018824205.1 bacterium | reverse complement strand
ATCTGCCGGTACAAATTCTGATGACTCAGAATGGATAGTCATGCCACAAGATTATTTTGATAATATTGGAGAACATGGCACATTTATAATTGACGAACCGCCAGATGGTCCGGATACATGTCTTGCTTTCTCTGATAATTCGAAAACCACCCAGCTTACTAGCGGCGAACGATACTATTATGAAAATCCATTCTTTGTTTGGAATAGTGCAATAGATAGTGCCGGAATTGCCGGCTATGCAGTATCTTTTTGTGGAAGCCAATATGATACTGTAGATGTATCCAATTTTCAGACCGACACAACTTATACGGCCAATAATCTATATCCAGGTATGACTTACTATCTAAGGGTTAGGGCTAAAGACAATAGTGGAATTTGGAATGAAGCCCGTACATTGTTTATCTATATATATGGTGACCCCGTTACCCTTGCTGATACTCCCTGGCCAAAATTTAAGGGTGATTCAAAAAATACAGGTCAAAGCAGCTACCTTGGTCCTAAGACAAATAATGTAAAATGGCAATTTAAAACTACATTTTATCTACATAGCTCATCGCCTGTAGTTGGTTGTGATGGAACAATTTATATTGGTTCTTATGACAGTACTCTCTATGCAATTAATCCAGATGGGAGTGAAAAATGGCTATTTAACACAGGTGGTTCTGTTTTTTCCCCACCCTTAATTGGTAGCGATGGAACAATTTATTTTGGTTCTTATGATACTAATTTGTATGCGATCAATTCCGATGGGGATAAAAAATGGCAGTTTAGCACAGATCATCCGGTTCTTTCCTCACCTTCGATAGGCAGTGATGGGATAGTTTACGTTGGTACTTATTATGGTCCGACTTATTACAATCTTTATGCGATTAATCCAGATGGAAGCGAGAAGTGGCGGTTTAACATTGGTGCAGCTACTTTTTCCTCACCTTCAATAGGCAGTGATGGAACAATTTATATAGGCTCTCTTGATTACAATCTTTATTCAATCAATCCAGATGGAAGCGAGAAATGGCGGTTTAGCGCAGGTTCAAGCATTACATCTTCTTCATCTTCGATAGGTAATGATGGAACAATCTATATTGGCTCTAATGATAATAATCTTTATGCAATTAGTCCGGATGGGAGCGAGAAGTGGCGGTTTATGACAGGTGGTTCTATTCGCTCATCATCGGCAATTGACAATGATGGAGTGATTTATATAGGCTCTAATGATAACAATCTTTATGCAATTAATCCTGATGGGAGTGAAAAATGGCGGTTTAGCACTACTGGAATGATATACTCGTCTCCTACGATAGGCAGTGATGGAATAATTTATATTGGTTCTTATGACAGTACTCTCTATGCAATTAATCCTGATGGGAGTGAAAAATGGAAGTTTAAAACCGAGGGGAGAATATCCTCATCACCTGCTATTGACAAAAATGGAACTTTGTATATCGGATCTTTTGACAGTACTTTATACGCGTTCCAGGATTTAGATGAAGAAGGACCTTTGGTTGTTCTGAATACCCCAAATGGCGGTGAGACGTTATATTGTGATGGAGAATATGAAATTCGGTGGGAAGCTACGGATAATATTACTGTATCCAATATAGCGCTATATTATTCTGTGGATAATGGCATTAGTTATATTCCAATTGATACCACTGAATTAAATGATAGCTCTTATACGTGGATAATTCCTAATACTCCCTCCAATAAATGTAAAGTAAAAATCATTGCCAGAGACGGTGTCGGCAATACAGGATTCGATATAAGTGATGGAACATTTATAATTGCCGATACTACCAGACCGTTTGTCCAGGTCACTTCTCCGAATGGAGGAGAGATGTTTGGAATAGGATTAACTGATACAATTAAATATTCCATTTCTGATAATGTTGAGATTGATTTTTCCCAAATATATTATAGTATTGACAACGGAGTCTCATTTGAATTGATCGATTCTATATCGGGAACTTCGGATGAATATATTTGGGAAGTTCCTTTAGCATTTTCTAATGAATGTTTTATAAAGATAATCGCAATAGATAATTCAGGAAATTCAAATGAAGATGTATCTGATCTTCCATTTATAATAACCGATCTATCGGATCCTGCAGTGACATTAATATCGCCAGTTGGAGGAGAAGAATATGTCGGTTCACTGGATTATGATATACAATGGAATGCTTCAGATAACTATAAATTAGATAAAGCCTATTTTTATTTCTCACTCAACAATGGTGAAACATTTTCGGTCGTTGACTCCACCAATGCGGTAAATACGAGTTATAGATGGACTGTACCGGATATTCATTCGGATATTTGTCAGTTGGCTATCATCGTTAAGGATTCTGTAGGGAACGTTGCTTCTGATACAACGAAAGATGTTTTTAAGATCGGACGTGGACCAACGGCCATGTTAACAACTCCCAACACAGAACAAAGCGGGGATATTTCTATTGTATATCAACTCTGGGATAAGCAGGGTGACACATTAAGTTTCACACCATATTATTCTATTAATTCAGGAGTGAACTGGACGATTGCGACGGTTGATGGCAATACATCGAACATTGATTCGCTTCACTATAATAATTCCATCGTTTGGAAATCTGAAACGGATTTGCCTCATAATGAAATATATACAGTACGGTTTAAAATAATCCCAAGTGATACAGCATTGGGGATTGGTGGACAAACATCAGATTTCCACCTGGATAACAATGAAATCCCAAGTGTCATTTTAACAGAAATCCTGGATGTAGTTACTATTACTATTCCAATATATTATGAATTGAGCGATTCAGAAAAAGACACACTTAATATCCTTGTGGAATATTTTAATAAAGAGGAATCTGTTTTTAAAACTGCGACGCTTATTGATGAACAAACAAACCTAACTGAAAACCAGTATTCTGGTAAACTATACTGGCGCTCTGATCTGGATTGTCCGGAGATTTCTGATAATATCCTATTCAGAATTACCCCCTTTGATAATGATACTGGTGTATCTGATACGATTGTTATAATCGTTGATAATTTCCGTTCCAGGATGTCGATTGATTGGATTTATGGTGAGCAAACCGGTGATATTCCATTGAATTATAGAATTACTAACGATACCTTAAGTACTGTTTCGATAACCTATCAATACGGTAGTAGTCTTACCAATACGTGGTATCTAGCAACAATAAATGGAGATGTAACAGATATCAATTACCATAATTATACAGGAACCCATATTTGGCAATCTGCAATTGATTTACCGGGAGAAGATATTTCAAATATTCAGATCAGAGCGATGCCGTTTGATGTTCGGGGTGGTGTTGAATTTATATCCCATGATATTCATATTGATAACAATAATGTTCCGGTTGTTGATACAATCTTTACACCTCAAGCGGAAGTAACAGGCGATGTTGAACTCCGGTTTGGTATTAAAGATGATGAGAGTGATACCCTCGATTATGATATTCAATATTCCATTGATTCAGGAAACAGTTGGCAACACCCGTCGCTGAATTTCTTATATCAGCACATACCGCCAGAAAACGATACGCTGTCTTTTACCTGGCTGTCAAACGATGATATCCCCAATCTTGACCTGAATACTATAAAGTTCAAAATAATCCCAATGGATAATGACACCGGAATTATCGGAGAAAGCGGAATCTTCCATGTGGACAATGAGACCGGTCCGGTTATATTAAGCAGTTTTCCAAAAGTTTATGCCTTGTGGCAGGATACGATAATCATAGACTTTGACAGATCTATTAATGCCACGACATTATCCGGGAATCTACTGGTCAGCGGAAGTCGATCCGGAGATATTACCGGAAGTGATATTTTCCTGAATGATTACCACTCGCTTTTCTTCATGCCCGATAATCCCTTCATGGCAGATGAGACAATATCTGTGGTACTAAAGGCTGGACTGTCAGACAATCTCGGTAAAGGACTGGATGGAGACAACGATGGTGATCCGGAAGGTTCACCAACCGATGACTACTCCTGGCAGTTCACGAGTCCGTACCTGGGAGATTACGATAACAGTGACGTCGTTGACGTGCAGGATTTGATCATATTTGCTGAAAAGTGGCAACAGGAAAAACAGGACATGCTGTTTGAGATCGGTCCGGCAATTGGAGAATTGCCCTATTTAGAATTGGAACCGGATAGCATTATAGACTTTGAAGATTTTGTAACACTGGCTCGTATGTGGAATTACTCTGTTGGAACGGCTGAATTGCTGGCCATGTTTACTAATGAGAATGATGAAGAATTAATTAGTCAACCGTCGTTGGCAAAACAAGCCGATCCATCCATCACAAAGCCGGCAAAAGAGATATTGGATTATGAAACAAAATCTATCATAAAGAAAGATCCCAAAGTAAAGCAAACTGTCTCCAAACATCCTGTTATAAGCCTGAATCCGAAGATTAGTGATGATCCCTGGGCAAACTCAAAGAATGGCAGTTTTGAGGTTGAAGTAAAACTCGATGAATTGATTGATGTATCCGGAGCACAATTAGTTTTCCAGTATGATAAAGATTTATTGAATTTCGATGGATTCTTGAAAACACCAGAAAATGAACAGCCAATGTCAAAATCTTTGGCTAAAACGCTGATGAGCCAGGAGATCAATAATATTTCAAACTTGAATGTTGGAACCGATAAATTGATAATGCAGCACGCTGAAGAAAATGTTGTGCTCCTGGATATTGTT
>JAHJGX010000275.1 GCA_018824205.1 bacterium | reverse complement strand
TTAATCATTCCAATCCGTCCGCACTTTGATTCATCTGATTCCCCGACTAACTATGATTGAACCCTTTCCGCATTAATCATAGTCCTCATTTAATCATTATAATCATAGTTCAGACAATCATTCCAATCATAGTTCAAGACTCCACCACTGCGATCTCCTCCTCCGTCAATCCATACAACTGATACACCATCCGGTCAATCTCCTGCTCCAGCGCCGTCGTATCCGCCTGTCAGCTATGCGCTTCTCCTGAATCATAAGGGTTCTTCGCCATCAATGATGTATTCCACTGGTTTTTCACCAACTTTTCTTGCGAAATCTTGCGGATTTTCAGGACCACCTAATTGCTCTATCTTTTTCTCGATTTGACTTAGGTACGGAGTCCAATCTTCCTTCACTTGGTTGGTTGTGTAATGCAGGAAGCGCCAATCATCCATTTCAATCTCATTTTGTCGCCAAGTATCATGGTCAATTTGGTTCATTGAATCGAAGTGAGTCGAGTATCCATCGGTCTCAATTGCCAGTTTACCGTTTTTGCAGAAGACGGCAAAATCAAGGAAATACCTATGCCCCTGAATGAATACTCTCCATTGACGTTCCGCCAATATATTAACGAACTTGAGTACACTCCAAAGCTTATCTTCAAGGGGACTCCCGTCAAACAGATCATTGATCTGTTCAGCCCGAACAAACTTCTCCGTGGTTGTCGGAATAAACACAATACGTCTGGGACTATAACTGATAATTGGCGTCTCGCGCTCTTCAAGGCTTTTCAGCTGCAGGCGATAATAGAGTTTATCGGCCTTAAAAACGTTTTTTTCGTCATCAGGAAAAAGTTCTTTGCGAGGAACGATATCTATGCGGTCAACCTCTCCGAAGTAGCGGATTTTAAAAGCTTCTTCATACCCAAATACCTTTCCCTGATAAAATGCCAGCACCTTTGGAGGCCATCGTTTTTGTGGTGCGGTGTCCACAGGAATGTGATACCACTTCTCAGTCTGCAAGATTTCAAGTGAAGATATTCTGGGAAGCAAAGCCACCAGAACTTCTTTTGCTCGCTTCGCTTGGCTTTTACGTGGCATCACATTTCCCGTCCATCACCATAATCTCATCCTCTATAGGATCGACAGCCGAAAATAAAATAGCAGAAATTATGAACTATCAGGATATGTTTTATTCTGGTATCTATAACATAATCGTGGGTAGTGTCAATGGAGGAAGATTCATTCTCGAAACAGTGTTCTGAACAATTTCACGAAAGTACGGCCAGACTATATATTTCAGAGAAGCGTTCGGGAAAATATCATAGAATTCGGGATCAATTGGTATATTTTTTGGATTTGAATATTCAACCGAGAAATCGACACCGATCTTTACCGCAGGTTTATCTTTGTCAGGAGATTTTGCGTTTAGGGAAAAATGGTAGATAAATCCAATATTTTTATCGTCTGGAATGTATTTAGAAGAATCTTTGATATTTAACTCTAAATTCTTTTCCAGATATTCCACCGATTTTTCGGCCCTGATGCTTTTAAGACTAATTTCTCTAAGTTGGATCGATTTGAGTATTCTCTGATATTCCTTGACACTAAGTTTGAATTTTTTCATTTGTAATCTCCTATCCCAAACCAATCGACGATCTGATCTTTTTCGAATATCTTTGCGTACTGCTGGAAGTCTGGATTAATTTCAGGCTGATTAGTGAAAGCAAATTTATAAACCCATCTTGACATAGCATCGTAACTTGCGTTAATTTTGTCACATAATAAGTTCAATTGCTCATCAATATGCGACTTTACTTCCTCAACTGATGATGCACTGCTTAGTATTTGTACCAAATATTGATTCAAACTCTGATTGGACTTTCTGGCAGCTTTAGCCAACTGACGATGGAGGGCTGGGGAAACACGAGTGATAAATTTTCCGCTGTACTCTTTGTCATCTGCTTCTTCTGGTAATGGAATTTCCCGTCCACGCTCCAGATAAGTCTTAAACCACTCCTCTTTGACAAATTCCAGCATTTTAATCGCTTCATCTACAGTCTCTCCATCACCGACAAAGACGTTTCTTCCTAATTGAGGAATAGAGGCCGCGAAACCGCCTCCTTCATCGAAAGGAATTCTTACGATTTCAATTGGATAATTCAGAGACATATAGAAAATAAGGTCTTTTTTCACTTTAATTCTCCATCTGGTTTAATAGATCAATAGCTCTTACAATCTTTTTTAAATAAAACGGTTTGACTTTTTGACCACCCGAAACAGGTATTGTCAAGTCTCCATCGGAATTACTATCTACCATTTGAGCGATCACAGGATGAGATATTTTAAATATATGAGAACCGCCTTTTCCGCTTTGAGACCAATAACCGGAGAAATAATGATTGAGTATACTTTCAAGACTATCTTTGGGGACTGGCTGTTTACCAGTTCGCCACTTTTCAACTCTTTTCTCAACTTTTGACACTTAAACCTCCAAAAGATACTGAATATAGTATCAAACACAAAGAATTATTTTTATTTCGTATCATTTACTCCCCTCTACTACCGCTATTTCCTCATCCGTCAATCTGTAAACCGTCCGCACTGTGATCCATCTGATTTTCTGATTCACTATGATTGAATCCTTCCGCATTAATCATAGTCCTCATTTAATCATTCCAATCCGTCCGCACTTTGATTCATCTGATTCCCCGACTAACTATGATTGAACCCTTTCCGCATTAATCATAGTCCTCATTTAATCATTATAATCATAGTTCAGACAATCATTCCAATCATAGTTCAAGACT
>JAHJGX010000236.1 GCA_018824205.1 bacterium | reverse complement strand
ATGGAATAATCCTCTGTTATCATCACCGTTGTACAGTATAATAGGAGTTGTATTACTTAAAAGTTCATCAGCATGAATTTTAATATCTTCTATAGCTTCAGTAGAAGTAATAACCCAAACGCTTTCTGGATAAAGGAACGCTGTATCGGGGAATTCATACCAATATTCCCAATCCCCATTATCACACCCATTTGAGCAGCCCCCAATCTTGTAAAAGTTCAAGTTGGCGATTGTATCAGATGCGTTATAAATTTCAAATGCTTTGTTGTATGATGATCCCTCAATAACTTCAGAAAAGAATAGTTTATATGGTGGATGAGTATTATCAAATATACAAATCGACAATGATGAAATCCGGCCATCAAAAGATCTAGCCTTTATACCAAATTTATGAAAGCCATCATCAATATTAACCACGTAGTACGTGATATTCGAATCCAAGGTTACCCAGACACTTGAAGCGTCTATAGTGCCGGTTTGATAATCATAATAAAGCAGATATTGACTCGCAAAAAGGTTCTTATCCCATGTTAGAATAACTTGATCGTCAGAATATGATTGCACATGAAAGCCAGATACTGGTGATAATTCAGCATAATCAACTGAAAAAGGTAAATAATCCACCTTTGCCACACTCCCACCGGTATCATAGAAATCCCAGATTTTGGCTTTTATCTCATTCTCAATCGTTGTTCCCCAGTAGTTATTCTCGGCATTGATTGTCGCTGTAGGATTTCCAAACGCAGAGGCATTATATTCGGTATTGCCATAAATATTATTGTTATGGATCGTTGGTAATCCACTGGCCTCAATACCGTTTCCGCCATTATTAATGATATCGTTATTTGTAATGAGGGCATTTGCCTGAACAATTATGCCATCTTCAGTATTCCCTGAGATTTTATTCTGGTGGATTGTCGGATTACCAGAAGTATAAATACCTATTTGATTATTAGTGATTATGTTATTTTGGATAGTAGTATTTCCTGCCGGCCAAATGCCATAGCCGCCGTTATTGGATATAGTATTATTCTTAATATTCGCATCATGAGTCGTATTGACAGCATGACTACCATTGTTTAAAAAGGTACAATTATAGATGTTGGTGGTTGACCCCTGTCCAAAAACTCCAACATCATTATTACTTGATATCTTGCAGTCTGTGATTTCTAAATGACTATTTGAATAAATCCCGTCTTCGTTAAATGTGATGTTACAATTTGTCATTAATATTGATGCTGAAGACTCGTTAAACTGAGCTCCATAGCTTCCATTATTTATAATATCTGTATTTTCAATGGCAAACGTTCCACTGTTATTATCAAAGAAAATACCAACTCCACCATTGTCTGAGATTGTTGAATTAGTGATTTTTGGTAATCCCGATCCATATATAATAGTAATTCCTCTGTCATTATTTTCCGATACAATACAAGAATCGATGGATATTGATGAATAATTGCAATATATTCCTGTGTTATTATCGAGAAAACCACAATTCTGAATATTAGAAGATGACGAATTTAGCGATAGTGCGGTACCGCTGTTTTTTATTATGCATTGATTTATTGGTACATCCACTGAATTCAGATAAATCCCATAATTACTATTTTGCTCGATAAGGGAATTTTGAATACTGAAAGAAACAGCATCATTAACATAAATACCATCGCTTGAACCCTGGAGTTTCAGATAACTGATATCACCAGTACTACCTGAGGCAAAATTCAACTTCGGCCATAATCCGGGAGCAGGAGTATTTATCGTGCTGATCAGAACTGTATCGGTTTCGACCCCATTGATATCCAGATTTCCAAATACATTAAAGTTGTAATTTCCGTCAAACAGTACCTGAATGCCAGATTCCATTGTAAGTGTAATTCCGGCATCAACACCAAAATGACCATTAATAATATAAGGGCTGTGTACTTTATCCCAGATCGTATTATCAGTAATGACACCTGATATATAACTTCCTTTTGTGCCTGATAAATTGACCTGTATTTTTCGCTGATACGCTGTATTATTGGTTAATATAAGTGAGTCCGAATAGATACCTCCATCAATTGGGTGAAAATAGACATTTATGGCAATGCTATCGTTTTTCAGAACTGTAAAATCAGCATCAGAAACAGAAAATGCTGTTGAGCTGGATTGGATATTATCAATAATTAAATCGCTTGCCAGACTTGTATTATAAATAGTCAATTTCAGAGTATCTTTATCGTTTCCAATCAAAGTGCCAAATCTCAAAGAATCTGTTGATGTACTTATAAAAGGACCAATATTATGCGCAAAAGACGGTTTGCTAAGCAGATTATTCTTTAATATTCTAGTCTTATAAAAATAAATACTATCCAGATTTATGGCATGGTCTCCAAATGTTCGAATAGATGCATTAAACAGACCTATTGTATCATTCATCGTTGGTACAAAGTTCGGATCTGATGATCGATATAAAAAGACATCAGAATCTTCAGACAAATCACTATTGGACCAATCAAGAGTAACATAATCGTTATCAATGTACCAGGTCATCTCAGACAATGAATCTGGTACCGAATGTAAAACACTATTTGTATTACGATTGTTCTGATATTTGACAGGCCACGTGGAATAATCAAACCGTTTCTGCCCCGATGTTACTGAGATAATATTGTATCGTGTGATAACGATGATATTTCCATTGTTGTCAAGCGTCGGTGGTTTATACATAAAACTCCAAGGATTGTATTCCCAAAGTTCGGTTCCTTCTTGATTGAAACATTCAATATGATTTCCTCCGGGACTGCCAGAGCTTTTTATGATCATATCATTGTTATTCAATAACAATATTCCCGCAAAGCCTACTGAATTAAATGTTTGGTTCCATATTATCTCACCAATTTCGGTGTATTTCAATAAATTAAAACTTGGACCTGGATCTCCATTTGCCCAGTATATTTCGTTGTAACTATTAATAACAGGCTGCATTGTTTCGAAGTCATATTTAATAGATTGCCATAACAATTCACCACCTGGTGTGTATTTTTTTAAACTGTTATCATAATTTCCAATATTTGCAATTATCAAAAGATTCCCATCCATATCAATAACTGCCGTTCCCGTTCTAATGTAACCCCCAGCTTCAATCTCCCAATTAATATCTCCACCAGAAGAAATAGAGATTAATTTACCATGATAATTATTATCGACACTATAATCATAGCCTGTATAAATGGTGCCATCTGCGCTGATTGTCGGCCGTGAAAGGCCATGCTCAACATTAATTTCTTTTTCCCAAATGAAATTCATATCCGCAGTATATTTTGATAACTTTACAGGATTGTACGACGTGAAATACACATTGTCATCGCCATCCAGAGAAATATTGCTTATACCCTGGGGACCGGCAAACTTACGGATACATGTTCCATCGCTATTTAAGACATACATATATCGTTGACTATTATATGAGGTTTCACTCACTTTCCAAATAGAGTCCGCAAAGAAATAAATCAATCCAGTACTAGAGATGACAACTGATTCACCAGAGTGTGGATTTATTGCTTGACGATTCCATTCCCAGATTAACTCTCCATCAACATTCAGGCATTTAACTTTATTTGTATTATCAATATTATAGGTGTCTTCTTGGCCATCAACGAATACTATATTTCCGCTTGGCAAAACTCCAACAACAGGTCCCCCAGCACCTTCGTATTCAAGATTGTAAGTCCAGTTCAAAATTCCAGGTTCTTGCGCCTTAAGAATACATACAACAACTAGTAATGTCATTAATACTAATTTATTGTTCTTCATATTATTCACCATAAATCCGACACTTTATTCTATCCGAACTTGAGAACCACTTCGTGTATTTATTGAAATCTCCGCATTATCATACTCCCGCAAATAACATTTCTCATCAAACCGGATTTCTGAAGAACCTCTTGATTGGGTTTCAAATGCAACATTGATTACCGGTCCGCTTCCATTTATTGCCTCCTGGGCCTCTGAGACTAATGCCAGATATACAGTCAATTGTCCTTCATTATTATCAATCTGATCAACCTGTATCAGGTCTTTACCAATTAACAAAACACCATTTTTTAAAATCTCATGTTCTTGTATCTGTAAGTAGGTGGGATCAAAATTCAGCACTATTGACATCATTGCCAGATCGGTCACATCATCAAGCATCACTTTTACTGAGAATAAGTCGTTTACTGTTGTTTCAACTTTTTTATGACACAGCCAAAGCGCCGGGCCCTCAATCGCGTCCACAGTAAATGACCCTTCGCTGGGAATATGCTGAACAGAATCGGTAGGGTATTTAGCGATCACCTGAAACAGATGACTCACTTCATCCAGATAATCCAATGTTACGGAAGTGTTTAAACTCCAGGACGACCAGGATTCATTATTCAGGCGATAGGAAAACTGACAATCGTCGTTATTGCCACTCCAGCGGAATGTAGCAACATCAGTGGTTATCGTGCTTCCATCTTCAGGACCTTCAACAATTGCAGCCAACGGTGCTTCATAATTGGGATTATCCGGATCCAGCGGGTTGTCATCGGGGTTTTCATTACTGACCGGGGTTTTAAAGATATCGCAAGATGTGGATAACAGCAGAACCGCCATCAAAAACAATAGCAGGGAAATTGTAATTCTTCTTTTCATCGTCTATTCTATCCGTTTAGAATTTATAGGACAGCATTACTGTTCCAGGATTGTTTGCACTGAGTTCAATATTCTTCTTTAATTGCCGGAAATTATGCCCGGCATCCCAGATATTGACCAGCCAGAAAATTCCGGTGACACCCATCGATCCAATCGTCAGATTTCTATATTTGATCGCTTCATCGTAGCTTATATCTTTGAGCGCTTTTGTTCTTTCGATTTCAGAAACGGAAGTAGCATTTCGGTAATTTTCCAGATCAATGGCATATTGATCCCAGTTTTCGGCAAATTTATCATTGAATGTCATTGTATAATAGACCAGTCCGAATGTAATTGCCGAATAGACAATTCCCTTTTCATAAGAACCAAAATACATCTGTCCGGTACCTGGAATTATCGTTGATAATAATACCGCTCGTGTTTTTGATTTAGGTGACAGCTGGATTGATTTCTCATACTCACGCTCGGAAAGGATTTCAACAGCGCTGATATGTTTATAGTATCCCTTTTTGATTACCTTTAATTTGTGATTCCCATAAGGAACCGGAATACTCTTTTTATTATCCATATTCAGATATTGATTATCTAAAAACACGGTAGAGCCGACAGGTTGTACGGTCAATGACAGATTCCCGATTTTTCGTGTAAGGTTTACATGTTTCTCAAACCGGGGTTGACTTTCCGAAAGTACTGCATTCAGATTCACACTTTGGTACAGTTCATTTTTCAATTCTATTTTATACGTGTCTAACTTTAATAAGCCCGATGAATAAGGAGTTGGTGCAATCTTTTTTCCATCGATATATACATCAGAACCGGGAGTTGAATTGACTTTGATTCTCCCACCTTTTCCCAATTTTGCGTCGATTCTGGATACCAATTGATCAATATTGTCAATATGCGTAGTATCCGGAAAGTAATATGCTGCGCTTATAATCAAATCAAACGGAACATCGGTCTTTTTGTAGGTATATTCAGTCGGCGTCTTTCCAAGCAATTTTGAACCCACTTTAACGGACGCACCAGCAGGAGCTGAATAGATAATAAGGGTATATGTTTTTTCTTTTAAAATCAGGTTGATATTATTCAATCTGCCCCTGGCCAACTCGACTTCTTCTTCCGCATACAATTCGCCTTTAGTAACTTTTATCTTATGTACTCCGGCGGGCATGTTCTTAAACGTTGAAGGAGTAACCTGATTCAGTGGCGCGCCGTCGAAATATACCACTCCGCCTCCAGGAACAGAACTGATAGTTATATCAGCCTGGCCGGAATAAATCGCATCAGTAGATGGAGCAGCGGTTGTTTCCTGGCCGGCGAGTTTTCGGGCAACAGTTTTTGTAGTGTTGACAAGCAGCAATTCAATCGGTCCCGAATAATCTTCAGCCACATTATGATCGATACTGCCGGTGGCAACATCAATGATCCTGGCCTCAATGACATACAAATTACCAATCTTCGATATACTGCCGCCAACCATCTTCTCAACTGATAACAACTGGCCGACCTCTACCAGGCATTCAGAATCAGTACAGCCACTTTGTTGAAAAGATTGTTCCTGGAGAATCGCTTTCATCATTTCTCGTTCGAGTACGTTATAGCGACCTGTATTTTTCAATTCAAGGCGTATTCGATCGGAGATGATTGCTGCTTCAGTGTCGGTCAACCCTCTGGAAACAAATTCCAGTAAAGCGATATTCAATTCCGGTTTTTGCTGATTAGTATTAGTTTTTCTGCCCAGTTTGTCCGCAACTTCAGGCACGACCTGGGAAAGCAGAAGTTCATAAGGACCCGTAAAATCTTTTATAACGTTATTGAGTATTTCTCCGGTTTCAACATTAATGAGTTTTGCCTCAATAATCAGTTGGTTGCCCATTTTCGACAGACTGCCGCCGACGATCTGTTTTACTGATAGTAATTTGCCGACTTCCACCATGCAATCTGATTCTGTACATCCCGATTGCTGTAAGGATTGCTCCTTCAGCAACCGGTCCATGAGGTTTCGCTCAATTACAGTGAAATCACTGGATTTTTGTATTGCTATCCGAATCCGGTCAGATACTACCTGAGCTTCAGTGCCGGTAACGTCCCGGGCAGTGAAATTAAGAACAGCAATATTTGTTTGAGCAATGAGGGGTGAAGTAAGGATAATAAACGACAGAACCAATCCATGAAAAACATGTAAGATATAAATCACCATTGGTGAGTTAATCGACACATGAAATATTTGGAAGAACCGTTTTTCTAACGCCTGCATATCTTGTTTCCAAAACCTGGATTAGCACTGTCTCAAAAAGCCCGCCTCGGAATAAATCCCGATTTCAATACCTCTTTATAAAACTTTGCCTGTACTGTTTATATATTTAAAGAATTTCAATAAAAAAAGCAATATAATTCATCTTTTAAGACTGCTAGAATGAGCGCCCGAGACCTCAGCGATCCCGGGCGCTTTACACTTCACCTCTTTCTGCTATTAACGTTCTGCCAGTACGCCGTCTGTGGTTTTGATCCACTGACCATGCTGTTTCTCCGATTGTCCGAGGAAATAGTCCAACATATCGGATGCGCTCTGCTTATCCAGATTGCCTGCCAGCAGATTATTGATCCGCTGTTTCTCGGCCGGATTGACTTTTGGGTTCTTCAGCAGACCTTTGATTGTTATAACCTGTTTTTCGCTCGCGGGTGTGGCCTTGGATTGACCGTTGCCATTGTTGCTATTCACCAAGGGCACCTCTTCGGGTTCCGGGAAATCATAATCATCTTCATCATTGGGGCGGACAATGCCTTTCTGAACTTTGGCGATGAAGACACTGGTCGTGACTTCCTTCAGTTGAGATTTGTCGAGGCCGGTTCCGTTCATCTTACTGTTAAGAAACATGATCTTCTGGTAAGTGGCCAACCATAGACCTTCGAAATCGTAATGTGTGTAATTCATGTTACACTCCTTTCTAATTAATGAATTCAGTAAACAGTTCAT
>JAHJGX010000235.1 GCA_018824205.1 bacterium | reverse complement strand
TGTCCAACTGGATTGTTCGGCAAAATGAGGAAATGGAATAAAGTAACCAGATGCTTGTTGATGGGTATAACATATTCCATAGATTTCATCATAGGTATCTACAACCACAAATGGGTCAAATTGATCTCTTGTTTGAGCATCGTCGTCTCCATCATATCCATCCCCATAATCACTATCAAATCTCAACGTTCCGATTTGGGCTAACCCAATATTGGTTATTACTAAGATTCAAATGATTAAAATTAATACTAATTTTCTCATCACAATTCTCCTTTTGAATATTATTCACGAAAGAAATATGTGATGGCTTTAACTCTAAAAAACGAAATATTTATTAACGTAATCCTTTTATTAAAAGACCACTTGAAAGAAATGAGCCAAAATAATCGCCAACAATGTATATTGTATCATCTTTAACCTTAATTGCACCAAATTCTTTGTCATCATCAAATAATTCCTGATAGCGATGCCATGTCTGCCCATTATAATGATACAAGGAACTGTATCCTCCGGTAATAAAAATATCGTATGGATTGTTCCCGCGAATTTTATGTGGATAGGAAAAATATCCGATTTCGCCCAGCACATCAATTTCGGTATATTTGGTCGGATAAAATTTATTATCCAGGGTAAACAGGCCGTAACCACCGCCAACCCAGAGTTTCTCGGAGCTGGGGTGGGTCCAGATGGTGTTGCAGTGAGGATTGTACCGGACAACGTCATCCAGGCTGTTCGTATTATCAGCATAGCGTTCATAGATTGTGTGCCATTCGCCATTTTTAAAATAGAGAATGACCGAAGCCAGGCTGTTATCAGCCTTTCCACATACCCAGATATGTACGTCGCCGGTTTCGGGGTCTATCTCGCCCCAGATGTCCGTCAGGTCAACTTTGGTCCCTGTATCCATTTTTTCAAACGACTGCCCATTGTAATGCACTATTCTCCCATTCCTACCAATAAAAAAAATGTCGTGGGGATCAATTGCCCAAATATCACCCGCCAGACCTCCGGAAATAATACCCATATCTGTCAATTGGTAAAACGTCCATTCTGTACCATCCCAGTGAAATGGGTAACTTCCCAGCGCCCAGATATCATTTTCATCGAAGTAGAATATGGAATTTAACTCGGTCTGGATAAAGCGACCGCAATACCAACCGGTTATATGAACAAAATTCCATTTCTCACCATCCCAGTGAATTGCATTATAACTGCTGTCGCCGGTATCGATATCACCCACTGCCCAAACATTGTTTTCATCAACAATAAAGACATCATTCAGGTAACTGTTATAATCGCCAATTGTATCAATGTCCCAGTTATAGACATAATGCTCACTTAATTCCGGTGTTAAAACCGGAAATGGTTCACTGGCATCGATGGTTTTACCTTTATTTCGGATCAGTATACGGTATTGATATGTTGTCGATGGTTCCAGGTCGGAATCGATGAGGATTGTATCCTTTCCAAACAAAGTATCCGACATCACCATTACACTATCCCGTTGCAAGGCATATTGACGTACACATCCGGAGTCCGAAATAGACACCGATAACCGGACATAAGTGGGCGCCGATTCGATTACCGATAATTGAATGTCATAATCGGGATTCTCCGGAGGCTCAGTGGTACAGTCCTTACAGGATATTGGATATAGTACAAATAGTAAAAGAAACAGTTTGGAAGTATTTCGTTTTTTTGAAATCAATCTAAAAGTATTAAAAGCCATCACAATTCTTTCTAAGTCATCACTTATATTGAAACTACTATCTTTTTAGTGTAATTTCAATTGTTATGTGTTTGTACCGCCAAGCGGTACTTTCGCACTCACCCCGCACAGAAGTTGCACCTTTTGTGCGGGGTTCTCATTTTGGTCCTGTTTTCATTTTCTCCTCCTTTTCTTACACCTGACAGGTTTTGGAAACCTGTCAGGTCTTTGAGTCCATTGCTTGTCGCTTGCAGTCCCGGACTGCAAATTCCCTGTTGAACAGGTATCGATCCTTGTTTCATACCTATCGTTTGAAGCTCTAAACAAGGATTTTGTTGTTTCATATGTATCGTTTGATGTTCCAAACAACAATTTTGTTGTTTTGGATGTATCGTTCGGACCTCTGAACAAGGATTTTCTTGTTTCATATGTATCGATTGGACCTCTAAACAAGGATTTCGCACTTCAGGACTCCGATCAATCCTCCCGGAGGTTCTAAAACCTCCGGGAGGATGTTGTATTTCACCCATTCTTATCAAAACGCTGTTTGAGGTCTTCATAGATCTCTTTGGCGCCGGGCACATTGGCTTTCGCCGAGATTTTTACACTGTTGTAGTATTGCAGCGCCCCCTTGTAGGCCTCGCTCCCGGAGAGCAGGATCGTATCATCCAGGGTTCCGCGCAGTTTCTCAATCCGGCGGAAGATTACAGTCAGAGCGCTCACCGCCGTGAAGTCGATTTTCAGTGCGGCGGCGTCCATAAAATCCGGTACGAAATTGGGATCGCTTTCGGCATAATCCACGGTTTTCTGAACAAAGGCGTAGGTCTTGTCCTTCATCTTCGGCAAACCCCGCCGTTCGTCGGTGGACAGCGCGATCAGGTAGTTCGCCAGTTTTTCTTCCAGGACCGTCAGCGATGTATCGATCGCCGCGGCGTCTTCTTCGCTGATTTGAACGGCAATGCGATTGGTTTCAGGCATAGCATCCTCCTTTTGTTTGGTTTATTAAAAGCCTGTTCATCACAGAATCAATAAACAAACGTTTTCCCGAAAATCAACGGTATAACCGGTTGAGCGATACGCAAAATATTCCTGAATCTAATGATTTTTCCGGGGCAACGGCAATATTTATAAGAATTCCTCCGTCGCAGTGGCAACAATCAGAAACTCATTTCAAAGAACTTTTAAGCGTTTGAGCCGGGCGGCTCAGAGCCGCTTGAACATTGCCCCTATTTGAAGACATGCCAAATTGAAAAAAAAAGACTTAAATGCAAGAAAAAAATATCTGAAAAAACGTTTCATTTCTACGCCTTTCCATTCCCAATTTCATTCCCTAAATTTCAGCAAACAATTGAGGGCATAAAATGGCGAAGAAAATCGACCGCAGAGAGTTCATTAAAACCGGCACACTGATCGGATTGGGCGTCATGGCCGGCTGTTCCGTAAAAAACCGCTTCGACCTGATTATTAAAAACGGATTAGTAATTGACGGTACGACGGCTGCTATGAAACCAATTGATCTGGGTGTCCGGAAAGATAAAATTGTCGCGATTACGGATCTTGCCGATGTCAGTGCCGATAAAATCATCGACGCCAAAGGACTGATTATCAGTCCCGGCTTTATCGACATTCACACTCACACCGACTCCGAACTGCTGGCTAACCCCAGAGGCGAAAGTAAAATCCGCCAGGGCGTCACCACCGAGGTTAGCGGCAATTGCGGTTCGTCACCCTTTCCCCTGAACGACGATGACAGTCGTAAACTCTACGGCAATCTGAAAGACCGCTACGGGATTTCCAAACGCTGGAAAACCGCAGAGGAATTTCTCAGCACCATCGAAAAAGCACATCCATCATTGAATTATGCCTCCTTCACCGGACACGGCGATTTACGGGCCTTTGTAATCGGGAAAAATGATGTGCAACCGACGCCGGCAGAGCTGGAAAAAATGAAACAGGTACTGGCTGAAACCATGGAAGCCGGCAGCCTGGGACTGTCAACCGGACTCGAATATGCGCCCGGCAGTTATGCCAAAACCGATGAGATTATCGAACTGGCCAAAGTCGTTGCACACTATCACGGCGTTTACGCTACCCATATGCGTAACGAAGATGATACGGTCGAAGAGGCCATTGAAGAAGCCCTGGAAATTTGCCGGAAATCCGGCGCCTCTCTGGAGATTTCCCATTTCAAAGCCTGTAATCAGTCCAACTGGCACAAGGTGGATCACATGCTGGAAATGATACACACCGCCCACGACCGGGGACTGCCGGTTCATGCCGATCGCTATCCCTACAACGCCTGGGGCACCGGGTTGTCTTCCTTTCTGCCGCTCTGGTCCCGGCAGGGTGACACAGACGACATTCTGAACCGGCTTCAGAATAAAAATGATTTGGCGAAGATTAAACCCTATACCGAAAGCCGGGGGGAACGGATCGGCGGCTGGGATAAGGTGCTTATCAGCAACTGTCGAATTCAGGAAAATAAAATTTACGAGGGGAAATCGATCCTGGATTGTGTTGAAATAACCGGGCAAGAACCCTTTGAATTCATTCGGGAATTGCTGATTGCAGAACAGAACCGCGTGGGCGTCATTGGTTTTGCCATGGATGAAAACAACCTGAAAAAAATCCTTGCTTCACCGCTGCTGATGATCGGTTCCGATGGAATTGCCGTAGCTCCCTATGGAAAACTCGGCAAAGGCAAGCCCCATCCCCGGCATTATGGGACCTTCCCCCGGGTACTCGGAAAATACACCCGCGAGGAAAAAGTGTTTGACCTTGTCACAGCCGTCCGGAAAATGACCTCCATGCCCGCCGAAAAACTGGGTCTGAAACAGCGCGGTTATCTGAAGGAAAATTACTTCGCCGATATCGTTATATTTAATCCGGAAACCGTGATTGACAATGCAACCTTTACCGATCCACATCAATATCCCACCGGCATCGAGCATGTCATCGTTAATGGAAAACTAACAATTGAAAACGGTAAACACACGGATATGTTTGCTGGAAAAGTACTCAGACATTCCGGATAGAAAATGCCTTCGACTTATTTCCCTCATTGGTTTAATTAAATTTGCAATCTTTCAGGTTTCCGCTAAATTAATTCAATTGATGGAGTTGATATTATGCGAAAATTCTGGATACGCACTTTTCAAATAATCAGCATATTGCTCTTGCTATTCCTGGCTGTCAGTACCTTTATTCCTCAAACCAGTGAATTCCCACCCGGCGCATATCCGGGTACAACGAATGTTTTGATCCATTTTTTTCACCTGGACAGATTCTACAGTTCTCCGGTTAATGTTGTTCTTTGGGGCTTACTCACCGGGATCATTATCGGCAGTATCTTATTGAAAGGAATTCGCACGCCGATTCAGAAAATCATTCACCTTCTGCTGGCGCTGTGCTTCATTGTGATCGCCATTGAAAAGAGCACAAACCAGCGCTTTGATTTTCGCATTAAAGAAGGTGAAGAGATTCGTTTTTCCAATTACACAGATTCAAAATCCGATAAATATGATATAAGCATAAAATTGCTCGATTTTGACATTCAATACCATCCCGGACAGCACACAGCTAAGGCTTTTATCAGTCGATTACAGATTGATGGAAAGGATACGGTTTATTTGGCCGTTAACAAACCTTACGCCATTGGCCACTACCGCCTTTATCAAAGCGCTTATGATCAGGAAATCATTTTTCATTTTAAAATTAATGGAGAGAACTATCCGGTCATTTTTGGCGATACGGTATTCGTAGACAGCAGTGAATTCATTCTGGAAGGATTCAGCCGCCAGCAGCGCGTATTCGATCTGAAAATCAATGAAAAATACTATCATACCGGTATGCAGCAACCCCGGCGTATCGACAACTACAGTATCATCGTTGCGCCCGGCGGAACCCGGTACACCAGCATTATCGAAGTCGCCGAAGTGCGTTGGACAAAATTGCTGTTAATCCTTGGTTCACTCTATATTGCGGGATTGTTTATCGCGTTCTGGCGGCGCCGGTAAATCGGTCTACGATCTGAATTTATTCAAAAATACCTTCAGAGTCAGAACACATAGTTGTTCATTCCGGGACTTTATCTTCTGATCTTTATTATTATAGCCCCATCCAGCCAGATAAAGATTGACTCCAGTGGTTTTGGCTTGAATCAACGTGTCCACCTGATCGTCGATAAAGTGAAACGCCGAAGGGTTTAGTTGATTATCACAAAGCAATTGCTCAATAATTAGCGGTTTGGACATTTTTTGATCAGCCGAAAGAATGTTTTTTGAGGCGATATCAATTTTCGCCGCGTTGATAATTACCTCAACATTCTCTTTCAACTTTGTGGTGATAATGTACAACTGATCTTTGGGCTGATATTTTTCCAGAAATTCCTGTATTCCCGGATAAAACGGATTCAACGCCAGCCACGTTTCCGGTTCATCATTGAAAAACCGGGCACGTTCGGTATAAAAGTGCTTCCGGAATTCAGAATTCAAAGATTCATGCTCCGTCATAAAACGATCAAAATCCTGCTGATTTTCGATGCTGATTTTCTGCTGCAAGGCATAATGGATATAGACATAATCCTGGCCATGGCGAATAAAATTACGGATTCGGCGTGCTTCGTGGATAATATCCGAGTCTAATTCGTCAAGTTGTGAAATCCGATCCGGTTTTCCCTGCTGAATTGCCAGTGCATTATAGCCAACTACCAGGCATTCTTCGATACTGTCGACAACGACACCATCAAAGTCCAGGGCGAGAATGTCGGAATGAGGGTCGAATTTATTCATAATATCTTGTAGGGGTTCAATATTTTGAACTCCTACGTTTATTTATCGTCTCAATTTTTTTCCGGTTTCGGCTTCCGCCCGGACAACGAGTTCATCGGAAATCTGCTGCTGTTTTTTTATCAATGCCGGCTCATCCAATCCGGCGACTTGCCCATCCTTAACAACAACTTTCCCGTTCACGATCACCCAATCCACCGGACTCATGGTCGTACAGAAAATAACCGCCGCTGCGGGATCGTGTTGAGCGCCGGCATATTCCAGACGATCCATGGAAATCATCGTAATATCCGCACATTTCCCCGGTATAATCTGACCGATGTCATCCCGTCCGAGTGCCTTTGCCCCACCCATTGTTGCCATCCAGAGAATCTCTTCTGTACTTAGCCAGAATTGCGGTTCTCTTAATCGACTGATTAGCATCGCGTTCCGCATTTCCAGCAGTATATTCGACGAATCGTTGGACGCTGAACCATCAACACCAATCCCAACTTTTATCCCGGCATCCAGCATTTCTTTGATCCGGGCAATTCCTGACCCGAGCCGCATATTCGACGATGGACAATGGGCTACACCAATTCCGGCAGCACCTCCCTGGCGAATTTCGGCGTCATTTAGATAAATAGAATGAGCGAACCAGGCAATGCTATCAATCCAGTTCACGGATTTCATAAAATCAAAAGGTCTTTGACCCATTTTTTGAATACAAAAATCCTCCTCATCCCGGGTCTCAGCCAGATGAGTGTGGATTTGCAGCTTATTTTCTTTAGCAATGCGGGCTGTTTCCTTCATCAATTCCGGCGTTACTGAAAAGGGCGAACAGGGCGCAAGCGAAATCCGTGTCATCGCACCAGGAGAATCGTCATGATATTTCGTAATTAAACGTAATGTATCTTCGGTAATTTGCGCTTCCGTCTGAATCACATCATCCGGCGGTAGACCGCCATCTTTTTTGCTCAGCGACATGGATCCGCGGGTCGGCTGAAAACGAATTCCCATTTCACAGGCAGCTTCGATTTCCCGGTCAATCAGAGTTGGTTCAGCGTTTTGAGGAAAGAGATAAAGGTGATCGGATGTTGTTGTGCAACCGGATTTCAGCAGTTCGGCAATCGCTGTTTTCGCGCTGATATAGAATGCTTCACCACTGATCCCGCGCCAGATTTCATAGTTTGTCACCAGCCAGTCAAACAATTCGGATTTCTGGGTCGCGTAGATATTCCGGGTCAGGGTCTGGAAAAAGTGGTGATGCGTGTTTACGAATCCCGGTAAAACTACCATTCGGGAAGCATCAATGATTTGATCGGCAGTTCCTGCGAATTCCTCCGGTCCGGCTGAAATGATCTTGTTACCTCGGATAAAAATATGCCCGCCGGAAAAGGTGTCCAGAACATCCCCGGAATGAATATCCTCAGATATCCGGCAACAGAGCAGGGGATTTTTGATCAGAATAGACATTATCGTTTCAACCCGGTTTTTTGATTGAATTCTTCGATCAGAGCATCGATTTTCGGCGTCATGCTGTGAATATTTCCCCAATAGTTACGATGATCATACCACTGTGCATTCAGTTCATCCAATTCCCGTCCCTGCTGCTCGATCCAGGTATAGTATTTCAGGTTGTGAATGCGTTTCCTGGCGTAGTAATCCAGTTCCAAAGTGTTATCAAATGTAATGTTATTCAGCAATTCCAGATCCCGAACAGCATCGTCGTGAGTGTAGGCGCCTTTTTGTTCGTGCTGTTCCCGCATGCGGGAATCATACAACTCCATGGAGTCTGTAAAAATCGTCATTACGATGTCATTTTCGCTGAGTTCGTAATATTTGGCAAACTTAATAGACGCGATCAGGTTGCCGATGGAAGAAATTCCCAGCAGATCAAGATTCTGTACAAGATCTTCACTGACACCATTTTGTGCCAGGTAATCGCGACCTTTCTCTTCGTTAAACAGGCGCATTAACCGGATAGTTTTTTCATCATCAACAGCGACCACCATATCGGTATTTCGAACATTATGAATCCATGGAATATGCTTGTCGCCAATACCTTCGATGCGATGACCACCGTAGCCGTTATTCAGCAGAGTCGGACATTGCAATGCCTCTGCGGCAACGATTTTCGACTGGGGAAAGAGTTCCTTCATATAATCGCCACAGCCCAGAGTCCCGGCCGAACCGGTGGATGAAATGACGCCGGCATATTGATCATCAGGTCCCATTTCCGCTTTTAGAGCTTCAGCAAGGGCGCTGCCGGTCACTTCATAATGCCAGAGATGATTGCCCATTTCGTCGAACTGGTTGAAAATTACAATATCATCGCCGCGGGTATTCCGTAGTTCCCAGCATTTATCAAAAATCTCTTTCACATTGCTCTCGCAACCGGGCGTTGCAATCACTTCGCCGGCAATCTTCGCCAGCCATTCAAAACGTTCTTTGGACATTTCTTCCGGCAGAATCGCAATAGATTCGCATCCCAGCAACGCTGAATCATATGCGCCACCGCGACAGTAATTGCCCGTCGATGGCCAAACTGCCTTCTGAGAGGTCGGATCAAATTGTCCGGTAATCAGGCGCGGTACCAGACACCCAAAAGAAGCTCCGACTTTATGGGCGCCCGTGGGAAACCATTTGCCAACCAGGGCAATGATTTTCGCTTTGACGCCGGTAAGTTCAGGCGGCAGTACCATGTAATTCACATCCGTATAGCCGCCGCCACTGGCCACCGGTTCGTTTTTCCAGCTGATTCTGAACAAATTCCGGGGATGCACATCCCACAGACCGATGGATTTCAATTCGGTTTTAATCGAATCGGAAATTAGCTGCGGATGTTTCATCTGCTGAAAGGTGGGAATAATGATATCCCGCTCTTTGCAGCGCTGTATGGTTTTTTGCAGTTGTTTTTCGTTTACCGTTAAATCAATCATATTTTCCTCTTTTCTTTAACCACTAATTTCACGAATTATCCCAGGGATGCCTTCGGCACACGAATAAATATATTTATCTACTTTCTAATTATTCATTTATCTCATTATCTTGGAATCTGAATTTATAAAATTAGTGTGCCATAGGCATCTCTTTGAGATAATTTGTGGTTCAATTCCGAAACTTTTTTCAAATTTATCAACCATTGGCTTTCGTACAGAAATGAACCCACTTAAACCAGAGTCGATCACTTTTTTAATGACTTCATAAAATCCTTCATGATTCTCTATTTCCAGAGGTCCGACTTCATCAATGATAATCGGCTCAATCTTATTTTCAATCAACTCATTAATGATTTGCTCTGCGAAATGTATTGCTTTGGAAGAAAACGAATATTTCCCAAACCGGTACTGCTCATCCCAGTTGGCTGGCAAAGCATCAATCGGACATGCAAAAGGTCGACTCTTATTGCTGCTCAGGCGCTGGATATCATATCGTTGAAATTCACCGTTTTCAAATACCTTTGGACAGATGAAACCGTCACCTTCACCGAGTTCCTGATAAAGCGAGCGCATGTATCTCGTCTTGCCTTCGTTAATTTCACCGGTAACCAGAAAGATCATCCCCGCAAATGCCCCCCTGTTTTTCCAAACCGCACCGCCTGAATTTCAGCAAGAATCGACAGTGCAATTTCATCCGGCGAACCGCCGCCGATATCAAGCCCTACCGGGATATAACACTTATCCAGGTCAGCATCAGGCACCTCCGCTTTTAATCGATCCAGCAAAATCTTTTGTTTGTTTCGCGACGAAACCATGCCGACATATTTCGGATTCCAGCCGGATTTGTAAATACGGTTTAACACCAATCCGTCATACTTATGCTGATAGGTGGCAATAATAAAATAGGCGTTCTCTGCCACCGGGTGATTTTCCAGAGCTTGTTCAAATTTACCAAGGATTTTTTCATTCGCACCCTCCAGCTGATCGAGAACATCCTTCCGGTCATCTATTACCGTCACGAAATAATCCAGGTTTTTCAAATGGTATGCCAATGCTTTTCCCACATGTCCGGCGCCAAAAATGTAAAGGTGATTTTTCGGTGCAAAATACTCGAAAAAGAGGGTTGCCGTTCCGCCGCAAAGCATTCCGGTTGGCGTTCCCGTGCTTTCGGGCTCATTCATTGTGAACTCCTCCAGGCAATTCTCATGGACTTTAAACAGCCTTATTGCTTTTTCAATTGCCATTTTCTCTATGGTCCCACCGCCGACCGTTCCGATAATCGATCCATCGGGATAGACCAGCATTTTTGTTCCAGCCGCCGTAGGACCGGAGCCGGTTTTTTTCACGACAGTAACCAAAACACCCGCCAGGTTACCGCGACTTAATTCAAGCAATTCACCATAGATATTTTTCAACAGTAATCCTCCCGAAATAATGTCGCAAATTCCAGGCCTTCCAGGTAACGGCTGGGCGTCGCTTGTAAAACCTGTTGACGGGTTATTTCATAATCCCGCACCACCGAACCGGCAATCACATCGATTCCCATATCGAATAAGACCGGTGACAACGGCGTGGAAGGGCCGAGAACAATTTTAACCGCATCTTTCGACGACCACTTTAATATATCTTCAAAAGTATGGTTCGTGATAGTCGTCCCGGTAATCGCCACAATATCGACTTCCGGTAAATATTCGGGAATGTCCTTCTCGCCTAAATCACCTTTCTGAGGCTGCTTTTCAAAAATATATACTTGCTTAAACTGACCTTTAAGTCTTTCCAGGAATGGGAAATGACCAATAATTCCCAGGGTTCTTCCTTGTCCTTTTTCGACGATAATATCACTGGCATTGACCTGCCGGTAATGGGAATCATCAATTGGGAACATACTGTTAATCGCCGCCATACCTACCGACGCTTCCAGCAAATTTTCCGAAAAAACATATTCCGCCAACTCCCGCAAAGTAAGTTCTTCCAGCTGACCGGAATCCTTAATACGCTGATGCGGACTGCCATATTTGATGGTACTGGCAATGCCACAATTCATTTCTGTTTTCACCAATGTGGAAAAAACACCGATTACCACATCATGAACAGGAATTTGGGGAACATTTTTTATCAATTGCCTCAGTATCGTCATATTACATTTTGAAATATTTGTCCAGAAAATCTCTCGGTTTTAATACCCGGATATTCATAAAACCCGATGCATCCAATAGATGTCTGTCCCCGCTAATTATTAACGTACAATCACTATTGAAAGCACATTCGAAAAATTTATCATTATGCGGATCAGAGCACACATTGCTTATTTTTTTAAAAATATTAACAGATTTTGAATGATTCTTAATTATTTCCAGAATTGAACGAATATCAATATCGGGGAAATTGCTGTTAAGCCGTTGAGCAACACGGTTATATTCTTCTTCTATTGCCGGTGAAATAACTATCTCAAATTTTCCTTGATGCCATTTTTGCAAAATCTCAAAAGGTGGTCCGGTAAAAAATATCCCAGACATAAGCACATTCGTATCAATAACCACTTTCAAGGAGTTGCCCTGACCTCATTAATGACATCATTGATATCCGACTTTTCAATTCCGTACATTGCAGCCTTTTCACGGGCCTTAAATATTAATTGATCAAATTCATTTAAAGGCGGTATTTTAATCGCTTTTAAAATTACAACATCATCTTTTCCAACTACCACAAACTGAGAGCCGGTTTTGAGTCCCAACTCCTTGCGGATTGTTTCGGGAATAACGACCTGTCCTTTTGATGACATTTTTGTTGTTGCAACTGATTTCATAGCATCTCCATATATTCTTACCGGTAAGAATATACACCGGTTTACGTAAACATCCAAATAATCACTAGATCAGCGAATTCGCAATTTCACAAACAACCGCTAATACAATAATCAACGCCGGTTGAGATAAAGAAAAATTTGGATTGTTGAAACGTATACTGATTCCGGCCGGACGAACAAGGTAGCTGCCGACCAGCAAACCGCTGACGATGGTATTCATTGCCATAAAACCGATCATTTCAAAGACCGGCATCAGGTATAGTCCTTCAGCAGGTTTAAAAATCAACGCCTGCGTAATCACAAGCAGCAATATCCAACCCAGACTTATGGCAAAAGCCGAACCGTAGTGACGATTTTCCCGATAAACCTTCACAAAGGCAAACACCACCAAGGATTCAAGAATGATTGACACAACCGGGTTTACGACGCGAATCGCTGTTGTCGCCGGTAAAACTACGTCTGCACATTTAATGGCTGCAGCAATGATTGCCGTATAGAAAATCGCCGACTGTTTTCCGGTCGTTTTAAAGGCATTGAACATAAAATAAAAACCGATGGGAAACATAATCATACCGGAAAACCCCATCGGTAAAAAATGCAGCAGGTATCCCAACGTGGCTTCGGTAATACCCCACATCCCGCCAAATAGCAGGCTGTTCCGTAACAATTTTTGTGAATCACTCATTTTATTTCTCCTTATCTATTTTTCTTAAAAAATCTTCCAGCAACCGCAGACTTACCTTTTTTCGATAAACCGCCGTCGAGCGGGCATCGTCAATCGGTCGAATCAAAAGCGCGTATTTCGCCAGTATTTCCGGAATTGCTGTAATCATCTCAAATGTCGGTTTCCCAACAATAGTTCTCTCAATTTCCCGTGATCTTACAATTTTCGGCGATACGGAACCAAACGCAATGCGGATGTCTGTCAGGTTATCATTTTTAATATCCGTCATCCCCAGAAACACCGCTTTGGTCAGGCTCATGCCTTTGCGTTGTCCAACTTTTTTATAATAATTCACATTGAAAATTTTATTCGGAATGATGATTTCGGTCAATAATTCATCTTGTCCTAAAGCAGTTTGCTTAGGGCCGGTGATGAACTCACCGATGGAAACAAGTCGTTCACTTCTCACACTCTTCAAAACCAGTTTTGCATCCACAGCATACAAATACGGCAAGGTATCTCCGGCGGGTGACGCGTTACAAATATTACCACCAATGCTGGCGAGATTCCGCGATGGCGGCGATGCCATGAGACGTACTGCTTCTTTGAATATTTCCGGAATTATTTCACTGTTGAGTAAATCCGTTAACAGCAATCCTGATCCGATATGAATTTGATTATTTTTGATGACTATTTTTTGTAATTCCGGCAGATGCCCGATAAAAAGCAGTGGCTGTTCAAAACCCGGTTTCAGCGCAAAGCCCCGGGCTTTTTGGACCATAAGGTCAGTCCCCCCTGCAATCGGAGTGCAATTATACTGTGACCGAATATTGAGGGTTTCTTGAAGTGTCACGGGTCGGAATCCGTCTACCATAAACCCTTCCCCCTTTCCGCTGCCTGGTGAATACCTTTGAATAT
>JAHJGX010000001.1 GCA_018824205.1 bacterium | reverse complement strand
CACGACCTTGACCAGACTTTAATCCACGCTTATTAACGTGAAGCGCTTTTTTCCCTTCCTTCTGGTAGCTTCTCCACCAATTCCCTACAGTATTAAGATGAACTCCGAAATTATCAGCAATTTCCTGCTGTGTTTTCCCTGCTTTTATCAACCGAATTGCTTGCTTTCTCATATGATTGCGAACATCATCTGGCTGTTTTCTTAAATCTGTTTCTTTCATGCTTATAAGATAACATTTATAACCTTATATCACACAATATTTATCCGCCGCGTTAATAAGATATTAATGTGCTGATATAGTGTGATATTCACTAATAAGTTTGTCAATGATGCTATAAGTAGACTTATTTGATTTTTCAGGAAATTTAACTTTATATCTTTCTTGAAATCCAATAATTGTAATACCCGAAATTTGCTTTGTTATATGATCGGTTCTTATTAAATCTGCATCAGTTAATGGTGTAATATCAATATCTTGAGGATTGCTAAAGGTGACATAAAGAACATCAGCAAATTTATCATATGCCATTTTTTTAATATTTATTTTAGAATTTATGTTCTTTTCCATACTATTTTTCCTTTAAGCGGCTTGTCTGTTCGATACGCTGAAGTAACCTTTCCCTTTGTTAGAGTAGTGTCAAATTTCGTTGTTACATTTAAATCAAGCCCTGTACGTGATGTATCTTCTTTTGTATATATCAGAGAATTTTTCACCTTTTCGCTTTCTTTGATTATATCGGGATATTCTATAGTTGAGGCAATTTCTTTTCTAGATATATTTTGTTGAGAGTGTTCTTCATAGATATGGATATAGTTTTCATCATACAGTGATACTATTCTACCTTCTGGGTCTGTAGACGTAAAGAGTGCGATTGTCGACATTATAGCATTTTATTTCTTTTTTAATTCTGTCGGAATAGCCCCGATATTTTCTTCAAAATGGTTTATTAATCCCTGCATCTTTGAACAAAATATTTTTGCATGTTGAGGACTAAGCATTAATCTTTCAAAAATTGATACATCTTCAATTCCATCGTGGATATGTCTGATGCCAATATCAATTGCCATGTCTTTATCGGTAATTGTGAATTGCGCGAAATTCGAATATTTTACCTCAAAATCGCTACTATATTCGACTTTTGTACTCGTTTTTATGTTATCACTTACTTTTCCCATATACCCTCCATCCTATTATGTGTAATATTGCATAACATCTACCGTAAAATCAATAGTTATCTTGTTAAAAATTCAAGTAGCAAATTTTAGGTTAAACGCTTTATCTACAAATTTTGTGATCGTACATAAAACAATATTCAGTTAATCAGTACATTTAATATGCTCTAACGGGTAAAGATCAGGTACGCGATAATGACCACAAATCTTGAAAAATTCGCAGCTCTAAGCGTTACCTGCATCTGATGGTTATATTTCTTTATTCTTGGGTAATTTTATCATATTCCTGTAACACAGAATAAATCCTGTTATCGTTACGTTTATCTTCAACTTCTTGTGATGGGGCTCTCTCAATCCTCATTTCGATAAATGGAGCAACAGTAATTGATGGCAAATCGATATGTATATATGAAGAATAGGCAGGATAAATATTCCCTAAATAAACTTTATCTCCTTCAGCAATAAATATAAAAGGTAGACCGTATGTTGATTTAATTTTATCCTCAACATCACCGAATCGTACAAATGCTTCAGAAGTTAGTGTAATTAAATGCTCTTCCCAATTATATGCAGCAATATCAGTAATATCAATTATCGGTTCATTTTGAACTGCTAATGATTTAATTGATATTTCTTTTGCATCTAATGTCGTTAGAGTAGTATCTCTTAATAGATATAATCCAAAATCATTGTCATTTGACGAATCTGAATTATCGCAACAAAAATTAAAGATACCGAAAATTAGAACTAGTAAAATAGACTTATTCATTTTTTACCTCCTCATTAGTTCTTTTAGAATATAACGGGACATGGCTCACATACGGCGGGTTTGATTTCGCCGATTCTCACACTTTTCAAAAACACTTTGCAAACTCGTAAAATCATCAATCAAAAAACAGCTCCCGACGTTATGTGCAGCCAGTGGTTATAGTTTAGTTTCCGTTTTCGATTATCATTTTCACAAATCACAATTCTATCCGAACAGAAAATCTAAAAAATATGCTCAATTTTCCGACATACATTTTCAAAGTACAAAACAGGTAAAACAATCGCAAATCCCAAAACGCCAACCAGTCGTGTGCTTAAAATTATCAAAAACCTATACGACCAATGCGCCGACAAATACGATTTTCGCAAATCTTCTTATAAAATATCCATAATTGAAAAATATCTTTATGTATGAAGGAATTATATACTATAACGGTCAACGCTCGTCTACACTGGGCGGAGAAGTGCAATTCCATTGTATATGTAAATGGTCGTATTAAATTGTACCAAAAATGGTCGTTTAAAAGTGTACCAGAATTTCAAATGAGAATTGACTAGAAAAGCATGAACAAAGTGCCTCAAATGATAGTAATCTTGCTCTCTACCT
>JAHJGX010000234.1 GCA_018824205.1 bacterium | reverse complement strand
TAACGATGTCTATGTTACTCCATAGATATTTTTTATTTCATTAATTTGAGCAAATCCTTTCATTACAATAAAACGAAAGGAACATCCTATGAACCAACACCAACTTGATCAAAAACGCAACTGGATCACCGGCAAGTTCATTGTCGGCATCGATCCGGCCAAAGACAAACACCAGGCAGCCATTATTGATAGCAATGGTAATGCTGTTGGCAAATCTTTCTCTTTCAATCATAACTCTTGGGGATTCCATGAACAGTTATGGTTCAAACTGAAGCGGTATTTGGGTCCTGAATCTACGCATCCCGACCAGCTCATTTTTGCCGTAGAGGCCGCTATTGATTTCTGGCAGCCTTTGGTTGATTATCTTCATCGCCAGGGATATTCCATTGTTATTGTCAGTCCGCTAACGACCAAGAATAGTCGGGTACTGCCCGGACATGATTTCACCAAAACTGATCCCAAAGATGCTCGCCTTGTAGCCGAAAGTGCATTCCGGGGACATTATCATCATTATGAAGACTATTCCGACCAAATCAAAGCCATGAAAACACTCAGCCTGACTTATACTAAAATCCGCAAGGATCTTTCCCGAAACCAGCAACGCTTACGCTCAATAGTAAACCGGGTCTTCCCGGAATTCCTCAACATTGTACCACTGGATACTGACACCGCTCATTTCCTTCTATCCAATTACCTGCATCCCCAGGACTTCCTGAATTTAGATGTTTCCGGCACTGTGGCAGCGATGCTTAAAGTATCCAACCAGCAACATGGCATGGAAACCCTGAGTGATTTACAGCAGGCGGCACCAACATCAATTGGGATTCCCCGGGATACCCTTGAGATTATCAGTGACAGACTGACTGTCAACTCTTGGTTGACAATGATCACCATGCTCAAGCAACAATTAAAGATCATCTCGGCCCAACTAATTGAATTGGCTAAACAAACGCCATGGTTTGATATCCTGGTCTCAATTAAAGGTATCTCTGATGTCACGGCTTCACTGTTTATTGCCGAGGTCAAAGATTTAAACATATACCGCCATTACAAACAAATTCAAAAACTGGCCGGTTTAAACCTGAGATTATGCGTTTCCGGTAAATCCCGAGGTCGATTCAAAATCAATAAGATCGGTAATTGCCGCCTCAGGTGGATTATTTATCTGATGACCCAGGAAACCATCAAATATATTCCCGAAGTGCGCATCAAATACCTCAAGCGGCAAATCAAATATTCCAGCCGGACCCGAAGTATTATCGCCTGCAGCAGTCAACTCTTACAACTCCTTATGGCTCTCATTAAAGCAAACCATCATTATGAATTTATCCCTGAAAATCAGTCCCTGGTCTGGCAACTGGAATACCAATACGATAAGACCAAAAAGAACCGCAAGCGTAATAAAGCAACTCCTGTCTATAACATCTGACTTATTGTGTTCTTTGACATTGAACGATTAACAACAGGGTATCCTTTGGGAATACTGCCGGGACTGTGACGATGAGCACTTTTGAAGGTTTGGTTCCTGCCGAACGCTTCGCCTAACAGATTGGATTCACAGTCCTGGCTTTCCACCGAATCAGAACATTGGCAGATTTGATCATCTCAAGAATCAATTCACGCAAGTAAGAGTGGCTTGGAAAGCGTTGAGTAACGGGACTTATCCGGCAGTCTATATTTTAACCTTGAGGGGATAATTACGCCCTAATGGACAGAATTTACCCGTAAATAACCAGATTTACTTCATAAACCAATGAAAGAATTTGCTCACTTTTCAAAAAACAGTCATTATTTCACTTGCTTTGTAGCAAGTAGGATAATGCTCACCTACGGCGGGAATGACTTCGCCAATATTTAAACATTTCAAAAACGCTTTGCAAACTACTAAAATCATCAATCAGAAAACAGCTCCAGCCGTTAGGTGCAGCAAATGGTTAGGTGTTAATTTGAATATTAAATGCTTAATCACAACTATATTTAACGAGTATTCCTTCGCTTGTCAAAGCCCAACCATTGTTGATATCTACAAAGAATATGTCTCGAATATATCCTATTTCATCAGATTCAAATTGACATGTCCAAGTTTTACCGCTATCGGAAGTATAGTAAATTTTTGTAATTTTTGATACCCAGCCATGAAAAATATCTACAAATACAATATTATCTAAAACTAAACCAGATAATGATGATTGCTGAATCCAAGTTTCTCCACCATCGTTTGTCATATAAATAGAAGTACTATCATGTATCATTGAACTTGGTGCCCAATTTTCTGTAATCCATCCATGATCTTTATCAAAAAAATAAATATCTCCAGACCATTGTAAAGGTATTGTGTATATATTCCAAGAATTACCACCATCAGTTGTTTTATATAAAGAATTCCCACCAAATTGCATTGCATAGCAAGTGGGATTATTGGAGTAATCTAAATAAGAGAATCCCCAATTATCAAAGTTATGTTTATTATTCCAGCTTTCCCCTAAATCGTTTGACCAATAAACTTCGCCATAATTTGAGATAAAATATAGATTATTAGCATCGTCAGAATGTAGGCAACTATAAATTGACCCACTATCACTTGCTACTTGAATCGGTACCCATGTGTTACCCTTATTATTTGTATAGATTAACGTATTGTTATATCCAGAAGCAAAACCTGTTTGATTATTTAAAAAATAGACTGAAGTAAGTTTATTAGTTGTTCCACTATTCTGATTAGACCATGTGACTCCACCATCCGTAGTAATATTGATTTGCCCATTATAACCGACAGCCCAACCATTCATCGAATCAATGAAAAAAACAGTACACATATCTTCATTTAAACTTGAGATAATATTCCAATCGCCGTTTTGAAAATTATTTGACAAAGGATTTTTGTCTTTCTCGCAACATATAATTGATATAAATAGTAAACACAGTATGACATTTTTTAAGGTAGTGTCTTTCATATTTTGCTCCTTTATTTTACACCTAACGATGTCTATGTTACTCCATAGATATTTTTTATTTCATTAATTTGAGCAAATCCTTTCATTACAATAAAACGAAAGGAACATCCTATGAACCAACACCAACTTGATCAAAAACGCAACTGGATCACCGGCAAGTTCAT
>JAHJGX010000027.1 GCA_018824205.1 bacterium | reverse complement strand
TACTTTTATCAACCGAATTGCTTGCTTTCTCATATGATTGCGAACGTCATCTGGCTGTTTTCTTAAATCTGTTTCTTTCATGCTTATAAGATAACATTTATAACCTTATATCACACAATATTTATCCGCCGCGTTAATAGCACCGGGACAGAGGGCTGAGACGTGTATATTTGTATCTTTTAACTCTTGATCGAGCGCCTGAGAAAAGGAGAGGACGTAGGCTTTGGATGCATAATAGACCGCCATCAGCGGTCCCGGCTGAAAAGCGGCCGTGCTGGCCACATTCATGATTTTACCACTGTTTCGATCAAGCATATCTTTGCTGACCAGGCGTGTTAAATGTGTGAGTGATGTAATGTTTAATTGCAGCATTTGCATGGTTTTATTAATATTGGATTCCGGGAAAAATGAAAAATATCCGAATCCGGCGTTGTTGATTAATACATCGACCGGCTGATTAAGATTTTTAAGTTGCTGATATAGAGTTTCGATTGATTCGGGAATTGTAAGATCGAGAGTAATTGGAAAAACCCTGATTTTGTATTGCTGCTGCAGTTCATGGGCGAACTGTTCCAGGATTTTCTGACGGCGGGCAATTAGAACCAGATCGTATCCGTTTTTCGCGAATTGAATGGCGAGTTCGTATCCGATTCCTCCCGAGGCGCCGGTGATGACTGCGAGTTTTGGGTCCATAAAATATTCCTTTTCTTCGTGTTTCCGATCTGAAATATAAAGCATGTAATTAAATCTGTCTAATGTTTTATCGAACATTTGGAAAATCGAGAATTCACACCTAAACTTATTTTGAATTGATAATAAACGGATGGGAACCATTATGGATAAAAAGATTGTACTGATCACCGGCTGTTCCAGCGGATTTGGTTTTCTGAGTGCTATTCATCTGGCAGAACAGGGCTATCGGGTTATTGCTACCATGCGGAACCTGGCAAAAAGTTCTGATCTGGATGATGAAATTAAAAACCGGAATTTACCAATAACGACTAGGCAATTGGATGTTACAAATATCGATTCGATCAGGCGTTGCCTCAGGGAAATTGAAGATGAATATGGTCGCCTTGATGTACTGGTGAATAATGCCGGCTACGGAATTGGCGGGTTTTTTGAAGATCTGAGTGACCATGAATATCGCGATCAAATGGAAACAAATTTCTTCGGCGTATTGAATATGGTACGTGAATCGCTGCAGCTATTGAGAAAAAGTGATGACGCCCGGATAATAAATATTTCCAGCACCGCGGGGTTGACGACGACTCCGGGTATGGGCGCATACAATTCCAGTAAGTGGGCAGTTGAGGCTTTTTCCGAAAGCCTGCGCCAGGAACTGGCCCTGCATGGAATGAAAGTCCTGCTGATCGAACCGGGACCGTACCCGACCAAAGTATTAACGACCAACACACGTTTTGCTGAAAAAGCGCATGATCCGATCAGTTTAAATTATAAATTCACGCAACAACTGTATGAAAAATATAAACAGAATAATGCGACACTGAAAAGTGATCCCATGGAAATTGTCCGGCTAATTGGGAAATTAATTGCCGAAAAAAATCCATCCTTCCGCAATGTTCGCGGCCCGGGGGCCAAATTCCGGGCATTCATGCACCGTTTTCTGCCCTGGAAATTCAATGAATGGGTGATCCGGCGAGTAATTTTCGGAAAAGTGTAGAATCGCTATGTGGGTTCATTAAACTAATTTCTCGGCTAGGTGTCCTGAATAAAAAACCGCGGTAAATTTTTTTCCTATTAAAATCAAAACTTTTTTTACATTACAGCAGTCTTAGTGAATATGATGAACGATGAATACTTAATTCAGGAATTTAACGCAGGTAATGTTTCGGCCTTCAATACCCTCGTCTGGCGCTGGGAAAAACCGATCTACAATTTCATTCTCCGGTATATTGGTGACAGTGAGCAGGCGAAAGACGTCATGCAGCATTGTTTTATCCGGGTATTCAAATCACTGGGTAAACTGAAAGATCATAGCCGGTTCTCATCCTGGCTTTATCAAATTGCCATGAACCTCTGCCGCGATGAACTGAAGAAAAAGAAACACCAGACCTATTCAATCAGCGAGGTTCGGGATTTTGATGACGGCAATAAAACAGATCAGAAAATTGTCCTGGCTGATAAAGAGCAGGATGCCGCAAAACTGACTCACCACGAAAATTTAGCGGAATTACTTCAAAAAGCATTGAAGACAATTCCTGAAGAGCAGCGTGTTGTCATTATCATGAAACAGTATCACGGGATGAAATTCACAGAAATTGCCGATGTACTGAAAACACCGTTAAATACAATAAAATCAAGAATGTATTACGGTCTTGATGCCCTTCATAATGTATTACAGAGATGGGGTGTAGACCGGGAGGATTTAGGATATGAAATGTAATGATTATCGCTTGTTGATGATGGATGCACTCTATGACGAGATATCCGGTGTCGACAAAAAAACGCTGGATACTCATTTAAAGAGCTGCCCCGATTGCCGGGTAAAATATCATACATTGCAGACAACGACACAGACTCTTAAAAAATGGGAAGACGTGGAACCCCATGTAAATTTGACATTCGTCAGTCAACCTGCATCCCGGATTGCCGATTTTTTCAGAAACCTGAAATCCTGGAAACTGCCGGTTCGCATGGGAGTGGCAGTGGCATCATTGCTGCTATTGTTATCCCTGTTTAATACGAAAATTCAGATCACTGACGGTCAGTTTGCATTTGAAACGAGTCTTTTTAGCCGTGGATCACAAACTCCGTCGCCGGAATTGGTTACACAGACGGACCTGGATAATATGCGCCAGGAAAATTACCAGATGGTTGCCACTATTTTGGATGAGTACGCTAAACGGAATAAAATCGAGACTGCTGTACTATTTGATAAATTTTATGATGAGCTGGAGAAGCAACGTCGAACAGATTTGCAATTAGTCAGTAACGCCGTTGAACAGGTTCAGTATGGAACAACCCAGCGCCTGCAACGCACTGACCGGACGTTGGGTACGCTGATTGAATATGTAAATATGCAGAGTCAAGGGAGATAAAAATGAAAAACCGGGGGATTGATAAATGTCAAAAAGTGAAGGAAAGGAGACATCTAATGATCAGGTTCAAGGATTTTATGGTTATCCCGCTGATGGTTTTCATTACGACTGTGATACTTTTTTCTGTGGAGATTTTCGGCGCGGCTGATACCGTTCAAAAAGATAAAATAAAACAGGATATTGAAGTACTAGAAGGTGTGCTGGACCAGTTGATAATTCATGACAGTCCCTATCTGTTCAGTGGCGGCGATCAGGTAAATGGGATTTACCTGGATGGATTTGGCGTCATGTTTGACTTTGAAAGCAGCGGTTTACTGAGTCTGTCAGATATGATTGGACGTTCAATCAAAGCATTGCCACGGATTCGTTTCAGATCTGATGATGATAATCAACTGACAATCCATGTTAATACGGATAAAAAGGACAATCAGAAAGATATTGATGAAAAGGCCGAAATTGAAAAATCACTAAAGAAAACTGAAAACCTGATTTATAAGTTCTATCTTGATTATGCCAGTACCGTTAAGTCACTTTCCGATAATGACCGGATTTGTATCAATATTCGTAATTCTGAAGGATTTCTGGTTGACGAGTTGGATGATTTAAAAGTACCGTCTCAATTACGGGCGTGCGCAACGGTGAGTGATTTGAGTAATTATCGACGAGGAAAGACCAATGAATCAAAATTGCGTTCACAGATTCAAATCGACCGGATTTACGATAAAGAACAGGACCGTGATCTTGATATTCTTGAACGTATTTTTGATCGTTCATTAGGACGCAGCACGGGAACGCGTTTTATCGATTTTGATGGAAATACCCGTAGCATGTATCTGGATGGATACGGGGCAATCTTTTTTTCGCCGGTGTCGGCCCTTGATCGCTTTGAACATATTATCATCAGAAAAGCCGGTGACTTGGAGAAAAAGATGCTGCAATCCGAGGAAAAAGCGCGAACTATGGAAGATCGGGTAAGAGCCAGAGAAGAGGCGAGTCGCCAAAGGGAATCACGAGCAACAGAGGCCCCGCCTGCTGATCCAGTCCCGCCTGTGGCACCAGTGCCTCCGCATCGAATTATCCTCCATGATGAAGACAATTTTAATTTCGACTTTGATTTTGATAAAGCCATGAAACCAACTGACAAAGAAATCGACTCGATTTTGACCGGTATCACGGATAAAATCATTGACATTCTGGGCCAATACGGTCCCACATTGCGCACAGTCAAAAAAGTCGAATCAATTCTCGTGGCCATCGATATAGCCAACCATTTGTGGGACAATGACTGGAATATGCTCTATTTGAAAGTCAAGAAAACAGATGTTGATCGGTATGCCCGTGATGAATTGACGTTTGAGAAATTCAAAAAATCTGTGGATATCTGGAAAGATTAGCAGACAGTCATCATAAAACGATATATCAGCCAGGTGAAACGAGGTGTTTTACCTGGCTTTTGTATAGGGATCGAATTTTCAGAAAAAAGGGATAATATTCAGGTGATCGAAAATCCATAAATGCCCAGTGATATGGTGTGAATTGACCTTTTTCGTAATGCAATGCCATATCTGCATAGATGCCATTATCGAGGTAAATTTTATGAATACCGTACTTGGCCGAAGCCAGTACGACCTTATCATAATCCATATAGCCGATGTCGAGATTCACTTTCCGGTGCCCGCTGATTGCCAGTAATATTTCCGTTTTGTTTGTCATTAATTTGGCTTCAGCAAGAAATCCTGGGCTGACCGGATCAGTAAAGGAATAGAATTTACGGTGAATCGGAATTCCCATTTCACTATCGTAATAATCTGTGTTTCTAAAGGGAAAAGGTTCGCTTTCATAATCCACAGGGCTGAGCTGCGCTTCCAATATTTTGATGGCTTCATCGAGAATCTTCTTTGACGAGTACAGCGCTCCGATAAAATACTTAACTGGCTGTGCGGGTTCCGGTTTCATAATGTCGCTTCTTTTTTATTTGACCCAACTTGGCACTTTGTACCCCGATTCTTTATCATAATGAAGATTTTCTTTTAATGCGAGTTCAGCTTTTTTGACAACATCTTCCGGGATGCTGAAATATTTACGGGCGATTTCAGAGATTTCTTCATTGAATTTGCCTTTAAAAATCAAGTCATTACCTTCGCGTTTAATGTAGTGATTATGGAGGTATACAAAGCCATTTTTATCTCGCTTTGACAGGCAGATTCCGTGCATGGTCATCAGGTGAAAGGAATTTTCCCAATGTCCAATGAACTGATCAACACTGGTACCTGTTTTGATAAAGGTATACCGTTTCTTCATTTGCTTGCCGCCAGGCGTCCAGAGCGAGTATTGATTCTGCCGCGATTCCATGGACAGATATATTCCCTGATCGCTGTTGGTTGATGAAATATCCAGAGGGCTGGACAACAGGTATCCAGGATCAACTAGAAATTCTTTGTCGTCTTGTTTCAGAATCAGGGCGCAATGTGAATTTTTGCCTGAGCGCATGTCTGCCATCAGAAAATCGGTTTCATATCCAAGATGGTCGAGAATAGTTTTTAGAAAAAATGTTAGTGAAAAGCAGGTGCCGCCCAATTGGTACTGTTCGTGATCGCTGATCACTTCTTCCGGAAATCGGAAATGGTTTTGGTCCCAATTCTGGTTCAGTTTGATAATTTTACTGAGATTTTCATAAGGCAGACGGGCGTAATGACGAAGAATTTTGCTCAGATTTTCGTTGCTTGGATCGCTGTTTTCGATCTGAGCAATTTCTAAAAACCGCACGACAGCGGGTATTGATCGGGCTCCATTCAGCAACTTTTCCATGTTATTAAGCTACAGAGTTAGTCCTGAAAACCAAAACCAAATAATTAATTCGGATGGGACTTGACATAAGACATAGTTTTCCTTAAAATTTCTCTGTATTAGTCGATTTTCAAACGTACCGAAGTAAATTTCGTACAGGATTGTTTACATGCCCAAAACCATATTAATAACCGGCGCAACTTCCGGGTTCGGAAAAGCCTGCGCAATTACGTTTGCACAAAACGGCTGGAAACTCATCCTGACTGGCCGTCGGGAGGACCGTTTAGCCAGACTGTATGATGAGTTGTCCCTGAAAACACTGGTTCATACAATTTCTCTGGATGTGCGCAGTCGTGGTGAGGTTTTTAAAAAATTCCAATCGTTGCCGGTTGACTTTGCAACAATTGATGTTTTAGTTAATAATGCCGGCCTTGCATTGGGTTTATTACCTGCTCATGAAGCCGATCTTGACGACTGGGAAACGATGATCGATACTAATGTAAAAGGTCTGGTGTATTGTACACGGGCGATTTTGCCGAAGATGGTCGAACGAAACGGGGGATTAATTATCAATATTGGATCAATTGCCGGTAACTGGCCATACCCCGGCGGTAATGTTTATGGTGCGACCAAAGCCTTTGTTCAGCAATTTTCCCGCAATCTTCGGGCGGATTTACTTGGCAAGAATATCCGGGTAACGAATGTTGAACCCGGAATCGCTGAAACCGAATTCTCGATTGTCAGGTATCATGGTGATGAGGAAAAAGCAAAAAAGGTTTACCAGCATACAAGAGCGCTATCGGCGCAAGATATTGCAGATATCATCTGGTGGCTGGCCAATAGTCCTGAGCACGTAAATATTAATCAGCTGGAAGTGATGCCCACTCTGCAGGCGTGGGGACCACTCAGTGTATTCCGGGAAGAAAGACTGTGACAAAGAAAATTCTCACACGAAAGAAAGAACATCTTCAGATCGCCAATGATCAACCGGTTCATTTTCATGAAATAACAACTGGTTTTGAAGATTATCATTTTGTGCACAATGCATTACCGGAAATTGATATCAGCGACGTGAATATTAAGACAAACTTCCTTGGTTATGAATTACTGTCTCCACTGATGATTTCGTCGATCAGCGGTGGCGAGGATGAGAGCAAACAGCTGAACCGGGACCTGGCCCGGGCGGCTAGTCAATCGGGAATTGCATTGTCATTGGGCAGCATTCGCCCGGCGCTTGAAAATCCGGAGTGTATCGACAGTTATCAAATTGCCCGGGAAGAGGCACCCAACATTCCGATTATCGCTAATATTGGCGCATCTCAACTAGTCAAGGAGTACAAATCCAAACAGTTAATAAAAGTACTAAAACAGATCAAAGTCGATGCAATTTCCATTCATCTTAATCCCCTGCAGGAAGCGCTGCAACCTGAGGGAGAACCCCATTTCAAGGGAGTGAGCAGAGCCATTGAAATCTTGAGGGAAACGCTGCCTTATCCCGTAATTGTCAAAGAGGTTGGATTCGGATTATCAGCGGATGTAATTAAGCGTTTGCAAAAGATGGGAATTCAATGGATTGATGTTGCCGGATCGGGTGGAACTTCCTGGTCGCGAATAGAGCATCACCGGACCGAGGCTCTGAATAAAAAGAATATTGCATCCCAGTTTTTTGAGTGGGGTATTCCGACGGTGGAAGCAGTCCAGAATGCGGTTAAAGTAAAACAGATGAAAATTATCGCTTCCGGCGGAATCGACACCGGATTGAAATTCGCCAAAGCGATCGCTCTGGGTGCGGAACTGGCCGGAGCCGCCATACCCTTTTTACAGGCCCGGAACCGAGGTGGTGTTGCTGAAGTTTGTGATTTGATCAATATATATTCCGAAACACTCCGGATTGCCATGTTTTGTACCGGGAATCAGGATTTAGCCAGGTTTAGAGGGAATAAAACAATAATTTCTTATCGAAAATTATAAATATTATCCGTATTTTTCACAAATGAAGATGAACACAAAAAATCATTTCGCAATTCTGAACCTGTTACTGCTGTTTTTGTTGGCTATTCCAACTGTTGCAGAAGAATTTTCAATTTTGTTTTCTGCAACTGTTCAGGGTGAAACCGAACCCTGCGGGTGAAAGACTCACAAACTTGGCGGTCTGGCCAGGAAAGCAACAATTTTTGAGCAGTATCTCCGAACCCATGATAATAACCTGATCCTGGATGCCGGTGATCTTTTCTTCAAGTCACTCTTTCCTTCTCCGAGAGAAGTTAACAAGCAAATGGAAATCGGCCGAACAATGATACAGAGTTACAATAAACTGGGGTATCATGCCTACAATGTATCGTCCCATGATTTTGCGGGTGGTTTCGAAAAGGTCCGTGAACTGGGAAACAGCGCAGATTTTCCGTTTATCAGTGCCAATATTCTGGACAGCACTACTCGGCAGCCGCTTTTCAAGCCTTATATTATTAAAAAAGTGGCTAGGAAAAAGTTCGGAATCATTGGAGTGACATCACAACCGAAGGCACCAATTAAAGGCGTCAAGATAGGTGATATTACCGAAAGCATCAATAAGTTTCTGCCGGAAATTCGCAAACAAGCCGATTATATTATCCTGCTCGCTTATCTCGAGCGGGATGATGAAATGGAGTTTTTTACCCAGGAACTCGATATTGATTTCATCGTCGTATCCGGAACCTTTAGATATTCGCGGAATCTTGAAAATAAGAAGGGAATGCTGGTTGCCCGTTGCGGTAATATCGGAAAATATGTAGGGATCCTTAAATTTGACCTGCAAGTGCCGGATCAGAAACTGACTGATATCTCAAATTTGATGGTCCAGATGAATTATGCTGAAAGGCGGATGAATTCCTTTACAAGTGCTGTCCAGGATCGTCCCCTGGAAGAATTCTATGCAAAAGATCCCAATATTCTCCGCACAATCAAAAGCCTTGAAACTCAAATTCAGATTTTGCAGTCTGAAATACAAACATCGAAAAACCCAATTACCTACGACCTGATCGAAATGGACGAATCGATTCCCGACAGTCCCGAAATTCGCTCGATGCTGATTGATCTGGAAAAAAGAATTTCTCCAGTCCAGTCAAACTAATCCAAGTTTCTTTGAATTAATAGGCACTTCCGGTTTTAGTGTGGAATCATATCCAAGCCACCTAAGTGAAACAGGATTGCAATTCGGTAATTATTGAAATCCCGAAAACCTCTGGCGATGGATTTGATTTGTTGTATCTTTGAGTTCAAACCTT